>RGZZ01000030.1 GCA_010028905.1 Pseudomonadota bacterium
GGGCCAGCCGCGTGAGCTGTGTCCGAGAAGCAGAGCGCTGCGGCCAGGAGAGCGATCGAGGCGCGTTTCATGGCAGAACATCCTCCCACTTCTTGAGTGCTTCTCTTCACGGGGTGCGACTCCTCCGCCGCGTCGCCCCCTCCTGCCCGTCGTCGCCTCGTCGCGCACGATTGAAGGTGGGTTCGGTAGGGATTGCCCCCCGCTTCGGAAAAGACTGCCCCGCCCCATCGACCTGCCCCCTGGGGGCCTCAGCGCAATCCGCGCCGAGACAGAGCTCCGCCTCCCCTCTCGACGGGAGAGAAGAGACGCATCCGAACGCAAGGAGAAACCGACATGACGTCCACCACAGCGAAGCGAATCTTCAACTTCAGCGCTGGCCCCGCCGTTCTCCCCGTCCCCGTGCTCGAAGAGGTGCAGCGCGACATGCTGTCCCTGCCAGGCGTTGGCATGTCGGTGCTTGAGATCAGCCACCGCTCGAAGACCTTCGATGCCATCCACGCACAGGCGATCGAAGACCTGCGCGCCCTGCTCAACATTCCCGCGAACTACCATGTCCTGTTCCTGCAGGGCGGTGCAAGCCTGCAGTTCTCGATGGTACCCATGAACATCATGAAGCCTGGCGGAAAGGCCGACTACATCATCACCGGCGCGTGGTCGAAGAAGGCCATGAAAGAGGCGAAGCGCGTGGGCACCTGCAACGTCGCGGCCTCCACCGAGAGCGAGAGCTTCACCCGCATCCCCACCCAGGCTGAGCTGAAGCTCGACCCCGAAGCCGACTACGTGCACTTCACCTCGAACAACACCATCTTCGGCACCCAGTGGAAGACCGAGCCCGAGGTGGGCCATGTGCCCCTCGTGTGCGACGCCTCGTCCGACATCATGTGGCGCCCCCTCGACATCAACAAGTACGGCCTCATCTACGCCGGCGCGCAGAAGAACATCGGCCCCTCGGGCGTCACCCTGGTCATCGTGCGCGACGACCTCATCGCACGGTGCGACCCGAACCTGCACACCATGCTCAGCTTCAAGACCCACGTCGACAACAACTCGCTGTACAACACCCCGCCCGTGTTCGGCATCTACATGATCGGCCTCGTCGGCAAGTACCTGCGCAGCATCGGCGGTCTCGAAGCCATGCAGGCGCTCAACGAGAAGAAGGCGGGCATCCTGTATGATGCCATCGACGGCAGCGGCGGCTACTATCGCGGAACCGCACAGACCAGCAGCCGCTCGCTGATGAACGTCACCTTCCGGCTCCCCTCAGAAGACCTCGAGAAGAAGTTCAACAGCGAAGCCACCGCGGCCGGCTTCGACGGCCTCAAGGGACACCGCGACGTAGGCGGCATGCGCGCCTCCATCTACAACGCCTTCCCCATCGAGGGGGTCGAGGCCCTGGTGACCTTCATGGCCGACTTCCAGAAGAAGAACGGCTGACGCCCCGTGCAGGCGGAGACGCGCCTCGAACCCATCGTCGTCACGTCGCCCTTCGATGGGCGCACCCTCGGCACCGTGCCTGCGGCGTCGACCGATGACGTGCGGGCCGCCATCGGCCGTGCCGACGCGGCCGCAGAGGGCTGGGCCGACCTCGGGGTCGACGCGCGTCTTCGCCTGCTCACCGCTGCTCGAGGGGTGCTGCTCGCCCGAAAAGACGAACTGGCTCGCCTCGTGGCTTCAGAGCAAGGCAAACCCGTGATGGAAGCCCTGGTGGCGGAGATCATGAGCGGGCTGAGCGCGCTGACCTACTACATCCACGAGACCCCGAAGCTGCTCGCTGACGCTCCCCGCCGCCATCGGCTCCCCTTCCTGGCCGACAAGCACGCCCGCCTCGAGGTGCGCCCACGAGGGGTGACCAGCGTGCTCTCTCCCTGGAACTACCCCTTCGCCATTCCCTTCTGCGAGATCGCCGCCAACCTTGCGGCAGGCAACGTGGTGCTGCTGCGCCCTTCAACGAGCACACCCCTCATCGCTCTGGCGCTGATCGACATCTTCCACGCCGCCGGCGTGCCGCGAGACGTTCTGCAGGTCATCACCTGTCGGACGCGCGAGGCCGACCCCTTGGTCACCGACCCCCGCGTTCGCCTGCTCATCTTCACCGGAAGCACGGCAGTGGGACGAGAGCTCATGGGCCGGGCATCGAAGACCCTCTGTCGCACCGTGCTCGAGCTGGGCGGCAAGGACCCCTTCATCGTCTTTGCCGATGCGCCCCTCGAGCGCGCCTCGCGCTGCGCCGTATGGTCTGCCTTCATGAACGCGGGGCAGACCTGCTCGTCGACCGAGCGCGTCTACGTGCATCGCTCGGTGATCGAACGCTTCACCGAACGCGTGGTCGAGCTCACCCGCGCGTTGCGCGTGGGAGACCCGCTGGCGCCAGGCACAGACGTAGGCCCGATGACCACCGCCGACGGGGTCGCCACCGTAGAGGCCCAGGTTGCCGACGCCCTGGCCCACGGGGCTGAGGTCGTCATTGGCGGAACCCGAGGCGAAGGGCGGTTCTTTGCGCCCACCGTTCTGCGCAACGTCACCCACGAGATGCGCGTGATGCGCGACGAGACCTTTGGGCCGCTGCTTCCCATCATGGCGTTCGACAGCGAAGACGAAGCCATCCGCCTCGCAAACGCCTGCGACTACGGGCTCACCGCATCGGTCTGGACCGCCGATCGCACGCTGGCGCGTCGCGTGACGCGACGTCTCGAATCCGGCACGGTCACCGTGAACGACGCCAACTTCACCTTCGCCGAAGCGGGTGCGCCCTGGGGCGGGCCCAAGGGTTCCGGCATCGGCCGCACCCACGGCCCCGAGGGCTTTGCCGAGCTGGTCGAGGTGAAGTTCGTCTCTGAAGACTGGAGCATGCGCAACCGTCAGCTCTGGTGGTTCCCCTACGAGCCCGCGCGCACCCGATTGTTCTCGACCTCATTCGAGCTGCTCTTCTCACCCTCGCTCACGACGCGCGTCGCCAGTCTCGTCGGCCTGGTTCCGTGGATGCCCCTGCTGGCCCGAGAAGCAGATCTACCGGTGATCTTGTCGCGCATCCCCCGCATGCTCACCGACTGAGGCCCTGCTTGCGTCTCAAGCGGCGCTCCTCCCCTCAGTCAGACGACTGACGGTGGGTGACGATGAACCGATCGAGCTCGCGCCCGTCCATGCCGATCTGTTGCACGAGCACGCGCCTCGCCGACACATCGACCGCGGTGAACGACCACTCTTCAGTGATGTATCGCGCCGTGAAGGGCTGCCACTGCTTCGGCTGGGCCTGACGCTTCACGTTTGCCAGGGGTGGTCCTCCCCCGCCGGTCACGATGTAGATGGGACCGTCCGGACACGTGCTCTTCTGTCCGTCGTAGACGAGGTCGAGCTTGAACGTGCCGGCCACCGACAGGTTTCGTGAGATCCATCGCCCGTCTGGCTGGCGCCGTGCCTCGAAGCGCGTTGGACGAGATCGCTGGTAGTTGTGGATGTGGCCGCTGAAGACCAGATCCGCCCTCCCCTTCTCGAGAACGTCGACGAGGACACGCATCCACTGGTCTTGCGTCTTGAGCGCCGATGACTGAAACGGCGGGTGATGAAAGACCACGAAACGCCAGGCGGCGTCTCTTGCCCGCTCGAGATCGTCGGCCACCCACCTGCGCAGCGTGGGGTCGGTCCAGTCGACGTAGGGGTTCGAATCGAGCATCAACCAGTGTGCCGCCCCCCAGTCGAACGAGAAGTTCCCCATTCCGGGGAACCGCTCTCCCGCCGCATCCTTGAATGCGCTGACAAAAGGCGCACCACCCACGACAGGGGGCTGGGCGGCGCGAGGTCCGTCGCTGGGCTGAACCCAGCTGTAGTAGTACGCCAGCGAATCGCTGCGGTGCGACAGGTTGATGGGACTTCTGCGCGTTGCGGGGATATCGTGATTGCCCGCAACGGCGGCTACCGGCACCGATCGCATGAGCGGCACGCCCTTCAGGGGTGAGACGCGGTCGCTGTTGTAGACGGGAAAGAAGTTGCGCAGGTAGTCGAACTGGGTTCCACGCGGGTAGGCGATGTCGCCTGGGATGACCATGAGCCCAGGCTGCGTCTTGAAGATGGCGCTCGCCACGCCGCGCTCAGAACCGGAGCCGTCGCCGATATCGCCAAGCACCACTGCGTGGAAGTCTCCGCCCGCACGCGGAGGCGCCACCCCGCTGGCGCGGAAGACCTCACGCCGGTTTCGCGTCACCACGTACTGGAAGCGCTGCTCGGGCACCAGGGGGGTGAGCGCAGCGGTGAGCTGGCGCTGTGGCGCGTCCCCGACGGTCAAGCGGCGTTCGGTGGTCAGGCACGAGACCGCGGGGTCGCCACCCACGCGGAGCGTGACAGCCCACGAAGCCTCTTCATCGGGCACCATCCAGACGAGGGTCAGCCGCGTAGGGTCAGGTCGGGCACCGATCTGAAGGTAGGGCTTGACGACGAATGCAGGCGACTGCGCTCGAGCCGCGACTGGGATGCAGAGCAACGCCAGTACAAGCAGAGCGCGAAGGGGTCTTGGCGCCAAATGTCAGCGACGATCTCGGTCTCGATCTCGGTCGGAGCCGCTGCCCGACGACGTCTTCGGCGTGCTCGAGGGCTTCGGTGTGCTCGAGGGCTTCGGAGAGCACGATGCCTCCGGCTTCGGCGAGCACGTGGGCTTCGGAGAGCACGACGCCTCTGGCTTCGGCGAGCACGTGGGCTTCGGTGAGCACGACGCCTCCGGCTTCGGCGAGCACGTCGGCTTCGGTGAGCACGACGCCTCCGGCTTCGGCGAGCACGTCGGCTTCGGTGAGCACGACGGCTCCGGGCGCGGGGTGCACGTGGGCTTCGGCGTTGCGGTTGGCGAAGGCGTAGGGGTGGCCGAGATCACCGAGGGCAGCATCGTCGGAGGGGTGGGCCCCGCCGCGATGGCGGTGAGCGGCAGGCTCAGCGCGGCCAGGATGGCGAGGGGAAGGATGCGGCGCATGGATGAGGGCCTCCTCTGGAGTTCGATTCGAATGGTTTCAGGGCCCACCGTGCGAATCCCTCTCACGCGCTCTGGTGCGATCCTCCGAAAGGCCGCAGCAAGCGCAAGTCAGAGGTCGGTCCCACGATCCTCGAGCACGCGCATCTCATCGAGGAACCGAAGACGCTCTCGACGCGTGGAGCGTCCAACGATGCCGCGCACACCGTTCTTCTCCCAGCACCAGCGCCGCTCGAGATCGCGGGCGCGCCTTGCGTGGCCCCATCCGCGGCCGCCGGAGCGCCGCTCTGCGTAGTCGGGATCCGGGTGCGGCAGCAGTCGGCGCAGCCCCCCCCACAATCCCGGCACCCGCTCGCATCGGGTGTCGTGGTCGACCCACACCCCCGCCATCTGTGCGACGCGCAAGCCTCGGCGGCTGCAGCGCAGGAAGAACTCCGCGTGCTCTGCCGCGAACACGCGCGCCTCCCACCCACCTGCAGCGCGCACCGAGTCTGTTCGAGCGAGCCACGAGTTCGACACGCGATCACAGTCCACCGCCCCATCGCCCACCACGCCGCGGTGACGGTAGAAGCGCTGGACCGCAAGCCCCTCGTGCATCTCGAAGATGGCGGTGCCATAATCGCCGCGTCCCTGGCACCCGGCCACCAGATCGTAGCCGGTGTCGTGGAGGAAGGTCAGCATGCGCCGCAGGTCGGTGGCCGACGTGAAGACGTGGTCGTCGTCACAGAGAAAGAAGAACGGGGTCTCGACGTGCGCGAGCAGCCGGTTGCGTCCGGCGCCCACCGTATGGGGCGCCCCCTCCGCAGGGTGCAGCCAGCGGATGGCGGGCTGAACGGCGGCGCCGTGCGGGAGCAACGTGTCTCGGCTGTTGTCGCAGACCAGAACCGGAACCGTGGGAAAGTACCGGCGCACCGATTCGAGGAATCGGACGATGCAGCATGGCCGATCGCAGGCCGTCACCACAATGGTGATCTCGCGGGCGAGGTCGCTGTCGTCTGGACCTTCGCTCTGAAGCCCACCGAGCAAGCGACGCCGCGCATCATCGTTCGCCCGCACCCGCGCCGACATCGCCGCACGCCGCTCGAGACGCGCCCAGAGCGCCGCAGCCCCGAGTGCGGCCGCCCACCAAAGCCCCCGCTTCCTCATCGCCCGTCCCCCGGGACGACCGCTGTCAACCACGGCATCGACACGGTATCGGTGACGAGTCCGCTGGCAATGCCCGCGAGTCGCTCGGTCTCGGTCCGGATGACAAGACGCTCGAACTCGTCACGCAGGTGTCCCGCGTGATAGAGCTCGAGCCAGCGGCGCCAGTGGGAGCCGATGGAAGGCGTGTAGCGCGGATTGGCGACCAGCGCAGCAGCACCGATGCGCACCTTGCGCTCGAACTGGCGGTAGCTGCGAATGGGTACATGCAGCACCTCAACCCCACGCCCCGAGACCCGACGCGTGAACGGGTCGACCTGCGCGTCGTGGTTGCCCATGTCGATGGCCCGCACGCGCTCCGGACGCACCATCACCTTGGGCTTGCTCGCGCGATAGATCCACGCGCCGTCTGAACGGGGTCGCGCCACGGCCACGAAGGTGCGCGCGTGAAGAGGCAGATCGGCGTCATCCGGGTCGACGGGCACCAGGTTTCTCGTGCGCACGCGGATGACAGAGGCCCAGTGTCGATTGAACACGTCTTTCAGGTCGCCCGAAGAAGGCACGAAGAACTCGTCGGCATCAGCGCAGATGACCGCGTCTGCACCCATCTCTTCCTGGGCGCGGCGAAGCAGGCGCGTCATGCGCTCCGCCTGGGGATAGTGCGGCGACGGATCGCGCTCGAGGGTCAAGACGCCCCGCTTCTCATAGTCGCGCAAGATGTCGAGCGTCTCGTCGGTGCTGCCGTTGTCGGCCACGAGCATGTGGTCGACTGCGTGCGCGAGATGGTGATCGATGGCGTGCGCAATGATGTCTGCCTCGTTGCGCACGAACATGATGGTGACGAGCGCGCGGGGACGGCTCATCTGCCCCCCCCCGGCCCATCACCGCTCGGCGGACAGGAGGTCGAGCCCTGACCGCGTCGGGCGCGCAGAGCCGTGCGGAAGACCGCGATGGGAGCGTGCATGGCGTCGAGCGGTTTCGTGCCGGCGCGATGCAACTCCTGGAGACAGCGACAGCGCTCAGGCCAGGGCGTCGATGGCATCGAGGGCCCCATCGGAGGTGCGGGGGACGAACTTGCGCGCGAACAGATGGCCGCTGCGCGCCAGTGCGGGAACATCATCGAGCGTGAGGGCGCGGGGGTGCGGTCCCCCGTCGAAGTCGATGAAGCGCAGGTTGTGCCCCGCCAGCGCGTGTCGGAACGGTGACTGCATGGCGATGCTCTGGAAGAGCATCTCGTCGGGCACGCGGGTGAGGCGAAAGAACCGCATCACATCCGGACGGCGGTCACAGAACGCGACGAAGTAGCGCGCCAGGGCGCCCGTGACGGTGAACCAGCCAGAGCCGAGGTGGATCTCGAGGGGCGGCGTGCGCGGCGCGAGGGCCGCGTTCAGCACGCGCTCGACGGGGCGACGCAGGCGCGCGCACGACAGCCACTGATCGAGGTGAAACCGCTCGTAGCGCGACGCCTCCTCGGGTCGCGCACGCACCTCGATGAACTCACCCCCGCCCGCGAGCAGGGAACGCATGGCGTCAGCCCCGCACAGCGGGTAGTCATGGCCGCTGAGCAGATGCACGTAGTCCGGCGATTCGCGCATCACGGCGCGCAATCCGCCGAGCGCGGCCCAGACCACGCTCATGCAGCCCCAGCGCACCGGGATGCGCGGTCTCACCCAGCGCACGTCGGGCGGAACGCCTTCCGAGAAGACGCGCAGGTCGGCGCGGGCGTCGAGATGCACGTAGACGGTCCCCATCTCGACCAGACGGCGCAGAAGGCGCCGCAGCTGGGCGGGATCGCGGTGGGCCAGAACCAGGCTTGCGATGCGCACGCCGCTCGCTTTTCACAGCCGTGCGCCCGCGTCCTGCCGCGGACGCGTGCCGTCTCGAAAGCCCCCGCGACCATGCCGCGCTGGCCCTTTCAGCGATGGCCTCTCGCTGCGCCGTCTGCCGGGAAGGTGCCATTCTCCACCCGAATCCACTGCGGCGGCAGCAGGGTGGCCATCAGCTGCGCATCGCCCTTGGAATCGGGCAGCCACCGCGATGGCGCGCGCACCGTCTTCTCGGGCGACGACGCGAGCCACGCCCCCCACCACGAGTAGGTGCTGTTGGCGATGATGTGATGACGGCACAGCGTCATCAACCGCAGATCGTTGACCGGATCGCGCTTAGACAGCGGCAGGTCGACGACCTCGCAGTCGGCCTGTGTGAAGTGCGAGCGACACCAGGCCGGGTCGTCAGAGAAGACGAAGAAGCGACAGGCCTCGTGCTGCTCGCGGCAGTGCTGCATCGCGGTGGCGTACCACGCGAGATCGAGCAGGTCGCGCCCGATGCGCAGATAGTCGGTGCGCCGCACATGAACGGCCACCGAGATGCACGCGGCGATGCGCGCCTCGACGGCCGCCGTGGCCGCGTCGTTCGGCGGCGTGATGACGAGCTCGCGTCGAATCGTGCTCGCGATCGCCTGGAAGTAGCGCTCGCTCTGGAAATAGCCGTTGAGACAGGTGTCATTGGGGAGATCGAGCACCGCCGAAGAGAATTCGAGCGACGGCTCTTCATAGGGGTGCAGGCCACGGCCGGGCGCGCGTGTCGAGAGCTCGGCCTCGAGGCTGAATCGACGCAGCTGGGCCACCACCCACGAGGCTCGCCAGTCGAGCAGGCGCCGCTTGTGCGAGAGGTTGAGGCGAAGCGTCGTGCCACGACGCAGCGCCAGCGCGCGGCCGGCCGCATACTCGAAGAGCCAGTTGCCCAGCCGACCGTTCAGCACGACTTCGATCACGCGAGGGGGTTTCCACACCCCCTGCACGGCTCCTGGAAGGGTTCGTGTCACGCTGCAACCGAACTGACGGCGAATGACCGACGTGGGCGTCTTCATCATGAGCCACCGCCAGACCGTCTCCGCCCAGCGTCTGGCTGAAGCATTCCGCCCCCTCGTGCCCACGTGGCTGGTCGACATGGGCTCGCTCCTGACCGAAGACGAGCGCGCCGGCTTCGACCGCGTGCTGCCCAATCTCTACTACGTCGGCGCCCTTCAAGAAGGGATGCGCTGGTTCGACACCCCCGGGCGATCGCGCGACGACGTTCTCCTGGTCATCACGGGGGACGTCTCGGTGCCAGACGCTGCCGCCCTCGTCGCCGACGTGCGCCAGGCCATGTCGAACCCTCGCGTGGGCGTCTATGCACCCGCCTGCCGCTCAGGGGTGCGCAGCATGCGCCATCATCCAGGCGCAAACCTGCGCACCGTTCCCTTCGTGGAGGGGTACTGCTTCGCGGCGCGCTTCCATCTGCTCGCCGATCTGCCTCTCGAACCCGAGGTGAATCGCATCGGATGGGGCATCGACGTCTATCTCGGCTTTCTGGCGCTGCGCTGCGGTCTCGTGAGCGTGGTCGACCATCGACGCCCCGTCGACCACCCGATCCGCACCGGTTACGCCAAGCGCGACGCGCGCGATCAGATGAACGCGTGGCTCGCGCGTCGGTCCTGGCCCGGACGGCTGTTCCGGTTTGTCACGAAGCTGCCCTTCGCCCATCACCCGCTCGCGGCCTCTACCATCGTGCGCCTGCCGTGGCGCGGCCTAGGGAGATGACGGCGCGCGCAGAGACGTTGCCGCGGCGTCGTATGCGCAGGTCAGGCTCCGATGGGGGTGCGTCCCCCCGCGCGGCGGATGCGGGCCAGCCAGTGATCGTTCGTCAGCCGCTCGAGCACATCGGCATCGAGGCGTGGCCCGAAGCGCTGCTGCCATGCCACCAGGCGTGCGGGCGTCACCTCGCGCCAGTCGTCGACGATGACGACAGGGTACTCGGCATAGAGCGCATCGAGAGGCGAGGTCTTGACGATGGGAATGGTCCCGAGAAACAGCGCCTCCCACACCCGGAAAGTATCCATGCCGTTCCCCTGCGGACACGCCTCGAACGCATGATCGCCATGCCGGCGCCAGCAGTCGACCTGACGCAGGCGGTGCTCAGGGAACCAGCAGTGGGCCTGCCCGTGCAACGCGGCGAAGGCCTCCACCCGCGCGGGGACCTTCTCATAGTGCGACATGATCTTGGAGTTCTTGGTGAACGTGCAGAGCACGCGCAACGGCCGGTCCCGGGGCAGCCCTTCGCGAACGCGACACAACGTGACCTGATCGCCGATGTCGTTGCGCGTGACGGTGAGATCGAGGGGCGTGCGACCGGCGAGCATGGTCAGGATGAAGCCGAGCCGCTTCTCGAGGCGCGTGTAGACGGGGTTGTCGAAGCCGATGGGCAGGCGGGTGAGCCTCTCGTGGGCATGGGGCACATCGCAGTTCTGCGCGAACCAGTGCAGGATGTGCGGGTGCTCGAGCAGCCCCTCGAAGCGCTTCACCGGGCTCAGGTCAGACTCACCGGTCACCAGCACGAAGGGGGCCGTGGCGTGCGGCAGCACGTGCGCGACGAACGCCGCGAGCTCGCTCGTCTTCACGTGAACCGATGCCCCCGCAGGGAGACGGGCCAGCCCAGGGCCGAGAAAGCGGGTCGGCACCTGGGGTCGTCGACGGTGCTCGATGTTCGAATCCCAGTCGACGACGAAATCACACCCCTCGCGCAGCCCTTCTGAGTGAACGAGGTGCAAGCCGCGCGCCGCGGCAGGGCAGTGACAGCCCAGGCCGGGCCGATGCGTGCAGAGCGTGGGGCGCAGGCGGGCACGCAGCGATCCGTGCCCCTCGGCCACGGCTCTGAGGGAACGCTGCAACAGGTCTTCGAGCGCAAGCAAGGTGCGCTTGACGAGATTCACGTGTCGGTGTTGGCGCCGTTCGCCATCGCCCCCTGCCGCGCGTTCCTCCGCCCCAGACCTGTCCACGCCGCGGCCACTGTCGAGGCCGCCCCACCCGGTCGCGAGGAGCCGAACGCACGACACGCAGAATACAGGCGCTCATGAGACCCCGCCCTGCGGCCTGCTGAGCCACACCCCTCGCCATGAAGCCATCGGTCTGCTTCGTCACATGTGAGCTCCACCCGTTCAACGGCGGCGGCATCGGCCGCCTGTTGCGCAACCTCATCGACGAGCACCACAGGGATGTCGACATGCACGTGATGCTCGCGTCGGCCTATCCCCTGCCCACGACCGACGGTGGCGGAACGCTCGAGGGCGTCACCGTGCATCACGCACCCATGAGCCGCTGGCACAAGCTCGTCGGCACGGCCCACGAGCACCGCATGTCACTCGAGATCTCTCACGCCCTGGTGCGGCTCGCAAAGACCGTGCGCTTCGACTTCGTCGAGTTCCACGACTTCCGCGGCTGGGGGGCGGCTGCGCTCGAGACGCGCGACTGGCAACACGGCCCCATCGTCGTTCGCCTGCACGGCACCACCGGCATCATCCGCGCCCACGAGGCGCGCGCGACCCCCATCGACGCGTTCAACGTCGCCCTCGAGCGACGGGCCCTCGACAGCGCCCATCGCCTCATTGCGCCGCTGCCATCGGTGATCGACGCCTACCAGCGGTTCTATGGGTTTCCCGACGCCTGGCGCCGGCGCGTGGAGATCGCGTTCCCACCCGTTGCCCCGCCGTCGGCGGAATGCGTGCAGCGGCCGGCGCGCGAACGCGACCTGGTGTTTGTGACCCGCGTGTCACGCGTGAAGCAACCCGACCTCTTCGTGCAGGCGGCGGCCCGCTTCATGCAGCGCGTACCCGAGTTTGCGGGGCGCGCCGTTCTCGCAAGCACGGTGGAAGACGCGGGCCTCTTCGCCGAGGTGATGTCTGCCATCGACCGCGACCTTGCAGACCGGTTCGTGCACGTGACCGATCCGCAAGCGCGCGCGGCTGCCGTGACCGGCAGCATTGCGGTCATCCCCTCGAGCTTCGAGACGCTCTCCCTGGCGGCCTATGAAGCCGCGGCCAGCGGCGCCACCCTGGTGGTGAACCAACGCTGCCCCGCCTTCGCCGACGGCACGCCGTTCGCCGCGCCTGAAGCGGCCTTCCGCTTCGACGGGACCGTCGACGACCTCACCCGATGCCTCGAGATGGCCTGGCGGTCGCCACGGCTCCCCGGTCCACGATGGCAGGCCGATCGCCCTTACTGGGAGCGCCCGCAACACCCCGCGTGAAGGTCACACACTCCCCTGCCCCACAGGCCAGCGTGGGCGCAACAGGGCAAGCGCACGACGAGAACGAACGGGGCCGTTCAGTCGAGAATCGGAGAGCGACATGCTGAAATCGATCGCAAAGATCGCGGCCCTGTCAGCAGCGGCGAAGCTGGCACACATGGTCTACCTCGAGCTGCGCAACGCCCATCACGTCTGGCACGACCCATGCATCACCCCCGCGGCGACGCGCGACGAGATCATTCACGTCGTGCGCACCTTCGCACGCGTGGCCGATGCCCACGGCCTGCGCTGGTGGCTCGACTACGGCACCCTGCTCGGCGCCTGGCGCATCAGCGGTCAGATGCCCTTCGACCACGACTGTGACGTATCGCTGATGGCCGAGGACATCGAGATCGCCCGCGCCTGCGCACGAGAGCTGGCCGACCACGGAATCGAGCTGCGGCTCGAGCGCACCTCTCTCTTCTACAAGGGCAGGAAGATCGGTGACGCCGAGCTCTGGTACAGGCACGGCGACCTGCTGTGCCGCGAAGCCGATCTGTCGACCCGCGAGGGGCTGCTCATCTGGTTGCGCAGATACACCGACGACTTTCCCGCCGCGTGGGTCGAGAAGCGCTGGGAGATCATGTTCGAAGGTGACTTCTACCCTTGCCCCAGCAGGCCTGAGCGCCTGCTGCGCAAGCGATATCCCACCTGCTGGCTGAGCCTGAGAATGGTCTTTCCGCACAAGCAGCGATGCTGGTTCTCTGCAGACTTCTGGAAGGCGGCGTGGATGATCTGGCGCTCGCGCCAGGGCCCCGTGCTGCGCAGACCCGAGACCCGGTAGCGTCTCCACGGGCCTGATGGCGGCAGACCGAGGGGCGTCAGCGCGAGGCCTGCCGCACCCCGAGAGGCCCAGACATCGGCGTCTCGCGCTGCCCCTCGATGAGCTGCCACCATCGCTCTCCCACCTCGCGAGGAGCAAGACCCTGAATGGCGCTCAGATTCGCGCTCCCCGCCTCGCGCATGCGTGACGCATCGAGGGCCTCGGTGAGCCGGGCCTCGAGATTCGCAGCGTCTCGAAAGAAAGACACCTGCAGACCGAGACGAGCGGTCTCGGCCCGTATCACCGGCAGGTCT
Source organism: Pseudomonadota bacterium (assembly GCA_010028905.1). Classification (NCBI taxonomy): domain Bacteria; kingdom Pseudomonadati; phylum Pseudomonadota; species Pseudomonadota bacterium. Next base: position 13,274 of record RGZZ01000030.1, read on the forward strand.
GACGCGATGATGGCACGGCCATGCTGGGCCGCCAGGTGCATCACGCCCGATGTGCCCGAATCGCTCTCGTACGGAAGCACGACGGCTCGGGCGCGACGAAACAGCGCCGGCAGATCACGTTCCTCGACATACCCCTCGAACGTCACGCGCGCATCGGCCACCCGCCGCCGTAGCGCTTCGAGAAACCCCGGGAAACGAGGATGAGACGCCCCCGCCACGATGAGACGCGCGCCCGGTACGCGGCGCACCGCCGCTATCAGCCCCTCGAGGCTCTTGCCCGGCCCCCAGTAGCCGAAGGCAAGCAGGGTCGGCGCCCCGTCTGCCTCTTCAAACCCGGGCTCCCCGAGCGGCCCCAGAAGGCCGTGCTCCATGTGCAAGGTCATCGCCGACCGATACCGCTCGCGAAAGTACGCCACGTCACGCGGCAGGGTGAAGGCCACGGCGTGGGCTCGGGCGGCGAGCATGCAGGCCACGTGGATGCCGATGTGGTGCCAGGGTGCCAGCCGGTAGCGGGATGTGCCGGTGAGCGTCTGGGGAAGGTAGTGCAGCAGCACGATGGTGCGTGTCTCACGGGCCACCCTCGCCATGCCCCAGAACGCCGAGAGATTCGAGACGTTCGATCCCCACGCATTGAAGCTCGCGTTGAACAGCACGGCGTCGGGGCGCAACCGCCTCACGCATCGCACCAGGTCACCCGCCACGTCGACGCCACCGTGGCGCCAGGCCCGCTCCACCGCTACGCCAGCAGCGTCATCGACTGAGGTTGCGGGTCGACCGGCGAGCACGGTGATGCGACAGTCCGGCCTGGCCTGGCGCAGGCTCTCGACCAGGTGAGGGCCGTACTCGCTGTTGGCGCGCCCATCCGGATACCAGTTGCTAACAACAGCCAGATGCATGATCACGACGGGTTCGCGACCGGGGGGGCCGTGCCTTCTCGCGGCAGGCGCTCGAACAGCCGGTAGGTCTTGTTGCGGCGCGCCCCCATCGCCAGCGCGAGGCCCGCCATGCGCGCATTGTCTTCCACCACCCAGCCCAGCTCAAAACGATCCCACGCGTGAACCTGACCCAGCTCGGTGAGATGGTGCACGAGCGCGGCCGCCACCTCCGACGATTGCTGGTCGCGCCGCACCCCGAGCGCGAAGCCCCGATAGGTGCGGACGTGGTGCTGGCGCCGCAGGTACCGCCAGACGACGCCGGGCGAGAGCTGACCGTTGGCCTCGAGCAGAATCTCGTTGAAGTTCGGGATGATGATCATGCACCCCACGTCAACGCCATCTCGACGCGCGATGACGACCCCCCAGCGCTCGGGCACGAAGCGCGCCATCAATTCGAGCTCGCCCAGGGTACGGGCGTCAAAGGGCTCGAAGCCCCAGTTCCCAGCCAGGGCATTCTCGAAGATGTCGGCGATGCTGCGCACCTCCTGGCGCACCCGCCGCCGATCCATGACCCGCACCTCGACCCCGCGATCGCGGGCCCGCGCGGCGCGCGATGCCATCTTGTCATAGCGCGCAGCGGCGCGATCGATGGCATAGGTGTGCAGGTCCTTGAGACCGCTGAAGCCCGCCTGCTCGAGCGTGCGCGCATACCAGGGCGGGTTGTACGGCAAGAGAAAGAACGGCGGCTCTTCAAAGCCCTCGACGAGCACGCCGCTGTACGGGTCCTCGAGCGTGAAATGATAGGGCCCCCGCATGGGAAGGTCGGGGGCGAGGGCGTGTGCGGCGTCGATGAGCGCGCCAACAGCCTCGTCGTCGCCCTCCACGCACTCGAAGAAGCCGAAGTGCAGCGCGTCATGCATGCGACGCACGCCGATGCGCGCCACATCGACCCCCCCGCGACGCGCGATGAGGAAACGTCGATCGGGCGCGTCGATGCGCCCCATCATCGACCGCACGTGCAGGTCGAGGGGCGACACCCAGAGGCTCTCACGCGTCGCGTTGACCGCACGCGGCAGGGCGAGGAACCGCCCGATCTCGGCCCGGCTTCGCACCCGCGTCACCGCGAGGGTCACGCAACCCCCTCCGGACGCCCTGCGGACGCCAGTGCCCGCATGAGCGGCGACGTGGCCAGGAGCTCGGCGAAGGTCCCTCGGGCGGTGATACGACCTTCGTCGAGGAGCACGATCTCGTCACAGCGCTCCACCGTGCTCAGCCGATGGGCAATGACGATGACGGTCTTGCGCGGCGAGAGCGACTCGACGGCCTCCACGATCTCGCGCTCGACGCGGCCGTCGAGGGCACTGGTGGCTTCATCGAGCACCAGTACCTCCGGATCGTGATAGAGGGCGCGAGCGATGCCGATGCGCTGTCGCTGCCCCCCGCTGAGCGATACCCCGCGCTCCCCCAGCAGCGTGTCGTACCCCTGCGCCAGCGTCTCGATGACATCGGCCACGCGCGCCTGCTGGCATGCGCGCCGCACGGCATCGATGTCGATGTCCTCATCGTCGACGCCCAGGGCCACGTTTCGGGTCACGGTATCATCGACGATGAGCACGTCCTGGGCCACCACCCCCACGTTTCGCTGCCAGGCGTCCACCGCCGGGTCGCTGAGCGGCGCGCCATCGATCTCGACAGCGCCCGACGTGGGAGGCAGATAACCCGTGATCACGTCGGCGAGGGTCGACTTGCCGCACCCCGTCGGTCCCACGAAGGCCATGCGTGTCCCACGGGCGATCTCGAGGTCGATGGCCTCGAGGGCATCGGTTTCGCGACCCTCGTAGCGCAAGCCGACGCCCCGCAGCGCGATGGCGCGGGTCAAGGACAGGCGGACGGGGTCTTCCTCGGAACGGATGTGGGCGGCATCGAACAGCTCGGCGCGGAGGTTGTCGAGCGCGACGCGATGGTAGCCGATCTCGATGACGTTGCTGTAGACCCGCTGCAGCGCCGGCACCACCCGCCACACGGCCACGATGTACATGCACATGAGCGAGACCGCGGCCGACGGCGACCGACCGCTCCACAGCAGGAATCCGAAGATCGCAACGATGCCGCCCACAGCCACGATCTCGGTGACGTACCGCGGGACCTCGCAGATGGCGTTGTGCAGGGCGGCTGCTTCGAAGAAAGCCTGGTTTCGCGCGTCGAAGCGACGAACGAACACCTCTCGGCGCGGGCCCACGCGAGCGCCTCGGAAAACCGCTAGCGACTCTGCGGCGAGACGATGTCGCGTGGCGTCGTGATCAACGGCGCGTCTGCCGAGGGCATCGATGGTGCCGGCAAAGAGGCGATAGATGGCCAGATAGAGCACCGTCACCCCGATGGCGCTCAGCATGGCCACGCGGAAATCGATGGCCAGCAGCGCCACGCAGACCGCCACCACGGTGAGCGTCTGCGAGATCCCGCGCACGAGCGGCCTCACCACATTGTCGACCACGTTCCTCGAATCGGAGAGCGACCGACGAAGCAGCTCTGTGGTGTTGTGCGAGAAGAACCAGGAAAGGGGGCGATGCAGGTACGAGCGCAGCAGGGCCGTCGACAGTCGGCGGCTCAGGTCGGCGCAGAAGGTGAGGCAGGCGTACCACGTGTAGGCCGTGAGCGCGGTGGCCAGCGCGTAGAGGGTCACGAAAAGCACGCCGAGCAGCGCGGTCACGGCACCCGGATCGGTGACACCGGTCACGCGCGACACGACCGAGACCCACGGGTTCGAGGCGCTGCCCACGGCGTCTGTGGCCGACATGACCAGCGGAAGGACGCTGGTCACCGAGCTCACCTCGGTGAGGGCCGTGGCCGTGAAGAGCGCCAGCAGCAGAGCGAGCCGCCGCCGCGAACGCGGAGGTAGCAGATCGAGCACGGAACGCACCATCGAGAAGCGCATGAGAGGCCAGGGGTTCGCAGCGGTTGCGCGCGATTCCTACGACCGGCACGGCCCGGCCGCGGTGCGACAGGACCGTCACGCCCCACGTGGTAGTCCAGGGCATGCCGTCACGCCGCGCCCCCTCTCCCAGCCTCGCCGTGTCGGTCTGCGTGTGTGTCGCGCTGAACGCCGTGCCCGTGCTGCTCGGTCTCTGGGGCGCCCTCCCCTCGCCTGACGCCGAGGTGCACAAGTTCTTCGCCGATCACTACCAGCATCGATGGCTCGACCCCTGGGAGCCGCGGTGGTATGCCGGGTTCTTCGTCTACAGCTACCCCCCGCTGGCCCACCAGGCCATCGCCGCGCTGGCCTGGCTCGTGGGCATCGACGGCGCCTACGCCCTGGTGACGCTCGCCGCTGCCGCCGCCCTCCCCATCGCCATCTGGCACCTGACCGCAGAGGTCGCCGGACCAGAGGCCGCGTCGAAAGCCGCGCTGCTGGCCGCGGTGGTGCCGGGCGTGTGGGAGACCCTCTACCTCTGGGGCCAGCTGCCCAACGTCGTCTCGCTCGTGCTCGCCATCGCCGCGAGCGCGTACGCGATGGCGTACGTGCGCCGCGGTGGTCTCTGGAACCTGGCAGCATCGGCCCTGCTCGGGGGGGCATCGGTGGCAGCCCATCAGCTGACGGGCCTCATCGGCCTTCCCATGCTCGCCCTGGCGAGCATCGTCAGTGCCGTGACCAGCGGCGACGGCGACCCCGCAGGCACGCGCGTGAGACGCGCGAGCCTTGCGCTGCTCTGCGGCGTTGTCGCCGCGGCGCCCACGGTGGCGCCCTTTCTGTGGTGGTTCGAGAACGCGCGGGTGGCACAGGCGCCGGTGGGACACCCCAGCCGGGGCCCCTTCTTCCTCAACCCCGACGATGGCTTCGAGTACTGGCTCGGCATGTGGAGCCTCTCGCTCATCGGCGCCGGCTTGACCCTGCGTCAGGCGGCGCGCAGCCCCAGCCTGTGGCCCTTCGTCGCGGTGGCGGCGATCTGGGGCGTTCTCTCGCTCGGTCCGACCTTCACCCCGCTGCCCCACATGCTGTTCGGGGAGCTCGCCTCCTGGCTCACCTACGAGCGTTTCGGGCTGTGGGCCACCGTGCTGCTGCTGGTGCTGACCGGTGCGGCCCTCACCGACCCTGGCGCGCGGCGCGCCCTGGGACTCCTGTTCACCGTGAGCCTGCTCAGTGCCGCCCTGCTGACTGGGTTGAACCGTCTGCGCTCGGCCCCCCCGTGCGACCCTGCCGCCCCTTCAACCGTCGAGGCCGCGCGCTTCCTGAGCGCCGATGGTCGCGACCAGTGGGGTTACCTGACCCTCGGACTCGGCCTGCCCCGCGCCTTTCGCTTCTCGCGCCTGACCCGCGCGGTGTGTGTCGATGGCGGCTATCTCACGGCCCGTCGCGACCCGCTGCTGAGCCGAAGCGGGGCCAGCGTTCTCGATGGCGCCGCCGATGGCGGGGCCGGCGCGCTGGGATTTGTGCGGGTTCTGCTGCGCACCGCTCAAGCGCATCAGCTGCGCTGGGTGGTGAGCGGCAGCCCGCAGGCTGACCGGGTCGTGTCGGCCCTTGGCTGGACGCGCCGCGCCACCTGGGGCGAAAGCACGGCCGACGCACCCGACCGCCTCACCCTGTTCGAAGCGCCGATGGCAAGCCTGGGGCCAGGTGGAATCGAGCCCGCTCCGCCCTCTCCCGCGTCGCTGCGATGGCTGTGGGGCCTGGCCCCGCTGGGCCTGCTGTCGGGCGGGCTCTGCGCCGCTGCGCTCGCGCGCCGCGACGAGATGGCCGGCACGGCGTGAGCCTCGTGCAGGGGCTACCAGTCGAGAGCGTCGACATCGGTCGGTGACGCATTCGGCGCGTCAGCGGTCACCTCGCCGCCGCGCATGGTGATCACCCGGGTGGCCGCGCGGGCGATGGCGGCGTTGTGCGTCACGATGACGACGCAGCATCCGCGGGCGTGTGCTGCCGCGAGCAGCTTCACCACCTGGCGCCCGGTGTCGACGTCCAGGCTTCCGGTGGGCTCATCGGCGAGCAGAACGGCCGGCGCCTTGACCAGGCTGCGGGCCACGGCCACGCGCTGCTGCTCGCCTCCGCTCAGCTCGCTGGGAAAGTGTCCGGCGCGGTCATCGAGGCCCACCGACCGCAGCGCGTCATCGACGTGGGCGGTGCGCCCCACCAGCTCGGCCGCCAGCTCGATGTTCTCGCGCACCGTGAGGTGGGGAACCAGGTTGTGCGCCTGGAACACCACCGCCGTTGTGGAACGCCGATAGCGTGCGAGCGCCGCCCGATCGAGCGATGACACTTCTTCATCGCCCACCACCACGCGACCGTGCGTGGGCTGATCGAGTCCGCCCACGAGATTGAGCAGGGTGGTCTTGCCGGAGCCGCTGGGACCGAGCACCACGACGAGCTCGTGCACCCCGATCGTCAGGGTGGTGGGGCGCAGGGCCCACAGGGTGCGCCCTCCCACGGTGTAGCTGCGGCCCGCCGCGTGCAGCGCGATCACGGCGCTCCCTCCGGTACGGTCACGGGCGCGTGCCAGTATCCGGTGCGACGATCCTGAACCGCGCCGCGATCGATGCAACCGTAGGTGTGCAGCAGCCAGGCGCGAGCGTCAGCCGGGACCCAGGTGGGCTGCCCGAGGAACACCGCATCGCGCAGCGGGAAGACGAGCGCCTCCGGAAAGGGGGCCACGTCGCCCTGGCGCCAGCTGCGCTCGCAGCTCTCGAGAAGACCGTCGTCGCGCGTGCGGTAGAAGTAGAGATCGGCCTCCCAGCCTCTGTGCGCCACGTAGAGCTTGGGTCCGCGGTGGTTCGAGGAGGTGTCGAACATGCGAAACCCACGCGGGAGCCGCCGACGCGCCTCCCACACCGCGGGATAGGCCGACACCGGCAACCCGAAATCGATGTCCTTGTCGCCCGGTACAAGCCCCCCGTCGCGATGGCATCCGAGCAGGGTGCCGTAGGTGAGCCACCAAGGCACCTCGAGGCTTGCGAGAAAGTGGTTCACCTCGACGTAGACGTGGGTGAGCGCCGCCGTGATGGCGGCCTCTCGCTGACCGCCCTGCCACAGCGCGCTGTATCGCGCGTGTCGGGCCAGCAGGCGAAAGGGGCGCAGGGTGTGCAGCGCCGCTGCCCATGGGTCGCGATCACGCGGCGGGAGCGAGGGACTCACGCAGGGAAGCCACGGCGCGCCTGCGAACCTGGGGGCCCGATATGGTGAGCGCACCGATTGACATTGTGTACACGTGGGTCGACGGCGAGCGGGCCGACTACCGCGCGCTCGTGGCACGCCATGCATCGACCCATGCCCACATCAACCCGGAGCGAACCCGAGACGACCTCGAGCTGCTGCGCTTCAGCCTTCGCTCGGTATGGCAGTTCGTGCCCTGGATCAATCGCGTGCACGTTGTGGCGCAGCGTCCGCAGGTTCCGACCTGGCTCGATACCGAGCGGGTGACGATGGTGCACCACGATGAGATCTTCGAAGACCCCGCAAACCTGCCCACCTTCAACTGCAACGCCATCGAGAGCCACCTGCACCGCGTGCGCACCTCCTCCGACTGGTTCCTCTACTGCAACGACGATTTCCTGTTCGGCGCGCCTACCCCGCGCGACACCTTCGTCACCGACGACGGACGCATCCGCGTGGCCGGAACGCTGTTCGGACGCTCGCACCGCCGCGTGCACGATCGATGCTACGTACCGTCGCTGGGCTTCATCGAGCACGGCCCTCTGCTCATCTACCGACCGTGGTTCGAGGAGATGATCGCTGCCCATCGCGCCGAGGTCGACGCCACCCGCGCCAGGCGCTTCCGCGGACCGCGCGACGTGCGCATGGACGGACTCTACCGCCATCACCTGCTCACCCATCACGCGCCCGATGTCGTGCCCGAGCCCTTCTGGCGCTACGTGCGATATGCCCGCTTCCACAAGATCACCCGCCAGGCCGCGCGCCAGCGACGCGCCCTGGCCGCCCTGCGCGCGAACCCCCCGCGCTTCTACTGCCTCAACGACGATCAGCGCGACACGCCCAACCCCGCGGTTCAGAACGAGGTGCGCCACTTTCTCGAGGCGTCGTACCCCTTGCCCTCGCCGTATGAGCGCATGACCTCATGAGAAAGCCTGACGCCGGTCCAGACCGCGACGGCCGCACCGTGCCCGCAGACCACGCATCCGCGGACGCCCTGCTGATCACGGCGCTCTACGTCGCGTTCACCGGCCTGCTCTGGGCGGTGCTCGGGTGGTGGCTGTCGGCCGGCGCGCACGCGCTCGTCGTCACGGTGCTGCTCACCCTGCGACGCGCCCCCCAATCGCTTGCCACCGCCCTGCTCCCCCTGGTGCTGCTGACCCCGCTCTATGTCGAAACCGGACATCTCAGCGAGATCATCTGGGCCGGTCGCACCTTCGACGCGGAGATGCTCGCCCTCGACGACGCCCTGTTCGGACGCTCCCCCGCGCTCTGGCTGAGCGAGGTGGCGCCATGGTACGGGCTGTCTGAGCTGCTGCACGTGTGCTACGCATCGTTCTGGATCGTCGTCCCGGGCATCGCCCTCGAGCTGCATCGGCAGGGGCGGGCGCGCGATCGAGATGCGTGCGTGCTGGCCGTGACCGCCACGTTCCTGACGTGCTTCCTGGCCTTCATGACCGTTCCGGTAAACGG
>RGZZ01000031.1 GCA_010028905.1 Pseudomonadota bacterium
AGTGGAACTCCTGCTCGCCAGCCGTGAAGATGAAGCTAGAGCCGCAGTCGGCACAGGTGAGGGAACGGTCGGTAAAAGCCACGTACAGATCTCCTGAAGGTTGGACTAGGTCTTCTCACGCTGATCGTGCTTAGAGAATCCCTGAGTGTACTATACCATGCCTCGTCAAGATTCGACTTCGGGGTGGACGTGCGGGTCTGACAGGGGACGCTGCCATCGTCCGCGAAACGCGTTCACGTCCCGGATCTGCGAGTGTGTCGCCCGCGGCGCCCCGAGCGCAGGGCAGCGCCGCTCTGGCCTCAATGTTCGGGCGACCTTCTGACCTGAGAGGTGTCTTTCATGCGAACCACGCTCAAGCTTCTGGCGATTGCCTTCATGGTGCTGATCGTGAGCAGTGCGCCGGCCACGGCCCAGCTCGTGCTCGTCGACAATGAGTACTACGTGACGGAGATGCGTCCCGGCAAGGGCGAGTTCGGCGTGGCGCTCAGCAAGGGGCAGTACACCCAGAACTGGGTGCGCCTGAAGCTCGATACCAAGATCGCGCATCGCCGCTGGCTCGGCCAGGGCAAGGGCTTTGTCGACGAGACGGTGTCACCTGAGCGGCTCTTCAGCATGCTCAAGATCGGCTCGAAGGTTCGCGTCAACGGCGGCCGCAACTTCGACGGCAGCGTGAACGCAAAGCGCATCTGGTTCTGATCTCCACGGCCACGAGGATGCAGCGATGAGTGAGCAGGACATGGTTCGCGTTGCCTTCGGTGAAGGTGGGTTTCGCGACGTCACCGCGGGCACGCCTCTGCGCGATCTCGCGCCCTCGTTCGTGCCAGGACCGGAGCGCGTTCTCGGGGCCCTCGTCGATGGGGAGCCCGTAAGCCTGCACGCTCGCGTCTCGGAAGCGTGCGATGTTCGCTGGCTTCGGCCCGGGAGCCGTGAGGGCATCCGCTACATCCGTCGAAGTCTGTCGTGCCTGCTGGTGAAGGCGGCCGCCGACCTCTATCCCGAGCGCCGTCTCGTCATCCTCCACTCGCTGAGCAAGGGCCTCTTCTGCGAGCTCGAGGGAGAGCGGCCGCTGCGCCGCGCCGAGGTCGAAGCCCTGCAGGCGCGCATGCACGAGTTGGTGGCCCTCGCGGTCGAGCTTCGGCCTGTTGAGGCCACGCGCGACGAGGCGATTCATCAGTTTGCTGAGCGCCGCCCCGACCTGGCGCGTCTCTTCCGCAACCGCGACCGTGAAACCGCCACGCTCTACGACTGTGACGGTCTCATCGATTACTTCCACGGCCCGCTCATCCCTGACAGCCGCTACGCGGGGCCGTTTGAGCTGCGCTTCCACGCGCCGGGCTTCATCTTGCGCTATCCCTCTGATGAGCAGCCCGAGACAATCCCTGAGTTCGTCGACACGCGGCGCCTGGCAAAGGCCTTCTACGAGTTCAAGCAGTGGTCGCAGGTGCTGCAGGTGCCCGACGTGGGGGCGCTCAACGAGGTCGTCGCCCTGGGCGAGATCAACGAGTTCGTGCGCGTCGCTGAAGCGCTCCACGAGAAGCGCATCGCCCAGATCGCCGATGCCATCGATGCCTCGCGCGACCGCGTCAAGCTCATTCTCATCGCGGGACCGAGCGCCTCGGGCAAGACCACCTTCGCCCAGCGACTCGCCGTGCAGCTGCGCGTGAACGGCATGCGCCCGATTCCCATCTCGCTCGACGACTACTACCGCAATCGTGATGAGTGCCCCCGCGACGCCAGCGGCGACTACGACTTCGAGGCGGTCGAGGCGCTCGACATCGAGCTGCTCAACGACCAGCTGCAGCGTCTCACCTACGGTGAGTCGATTCACCTGCCGCGCTTCAACTTCAAGACGGGCACGCGCGAGTACCGCAAGCACCCGATGCGCCTCGAGGCCGACCAGATTCTCATCTGCGAGGGCATTCACGCGCTCAACGAGTGCATCTCGGAGTCTGTGGCCAAGAGCAACAAGTTCAAGATCTACATCAGCGCCATCACGCAGCTCAACGTCGACGACCATAATCGCGTGCCCACCACCGACACGCGCCTCATCCGCCGCATCGCCCGTGACATCCAGTTCCGCGGCACCGGCGCGCGCGAGACCCTGGCGCGCTGGCGCTCGGTGCGCCGCGGCGAGGAGCGCTACATCTTCCCCTACCAAGAGGAAGCCGACGTCATGTTCAACTCGGGTCTCTTCTATGAGCTCTGCGTGCTGCGCGGACTGGTCGAGCCGCTGCTGCTCGAGGTGCCGCCTGACGCACAGGAGTTCACCGAGGCGCGCCGTCTTCTCGATCTGCTCGTGAACTTCCGCATCTTCGGCACCGATGAGATCCCGCCGAACTCCATCGTGCGCGAGTTCATCGGCGCCACCTGCTTCTTCCGCGCGGAGTAGGGACGGAGGCGTGACGGCGACGCAGGCGCCCACGCTGGCCGGTACGTTCAACCACTGGCAGGTCGACGCGCTCGCCACCCACGCAGCCGCGCCCGCTGTGTTCGAGGCCAGCTGCTGGCTTGACGCAGGTCGTCAGGCCTTCAAGTGGGTGTTTGGCGGGGCGTGGCAGCAGGCCTGGGGGGTGCGCGGCGAGGGCCCGCTGGTGCCGCCCCTCAGCGGACGCGCGGTGCTCGGTGGTGATGACGTGGTGGTGAACGTTCTCGTCGCGGGCGCGCATCGCATCCGTCTCGACGTCGACGCGCGTCGCTACACGGTCGAACGTCTCGATCAGGCAGGGCTGCTCGATGGCGCGCTTGCGCCAGACACCCTGCTCAGCGGCTCGTTCGGCACGTTGCTCGGTCGGTTGCGGGAGCACGCGGCGCACGAGCCCTTCGGCTACGCCTGGCACGACTGGCACCGTCTTGATCCGGCCCTCGAGGCGGGATCGTTCGGTGGAGCGCTGCCCCTTCGCGAGCGGGGGCGGGCGCTCTTCCTCTTCAATGCGCGGTTGCACGCGCCGCTGCACATGGTGAGCAACCTCAATGGCTGGCAGGTGGGGCCGGATCGCTACACCCGCGTTGAGGGGACCGACCTGCACTACCTGTATCGCGAGCTTCCCGTTGATACTGTTCTGCGGTACAAGCTCGTCACCGATGGAGAGTGGTTCACCGATCCGTACACGCGCTGGGTCGAGCCGGATGGCATGCCCGTGCCCATGTTCATGACGGGCCGCTTCCAGTCGGTGGTCGACCTCGCCGCCCCAGGCTACCTGCGCGGCGATCATCTCATTGCGCTGCGCTTCCCCAGCGTGGTGAGGGGGAACACGCGCGACGTGTGGATCTCGCTGCCTCGGGGCTATGCCCACGGGGGGGCGGAAGGCTATCCCGTTCTCTACGTCAACGACGGCAACGAGGCGCTCACCCGCGTGTACCTGCATCGCGTGGCGCGCGAGATGATGGATCGCGGCGAGGTGGCGCCTGTCATCATGGTGTTCGTGGGCCTGGCCGACGCGCTCGAGCGCAACTTCGAGTACAGCGACCGCGTGGGGCGCGAAGCCTATGCGGCGTTTCTCGCCCACGAGCTGGTGCCGTTCATCGATGGGTCGCTGCGCACCCGGCGCGGACCTCGCTTCCGCGGCGTAACGGGTGTGAGCTACGGGGCCGTGAGCGCGTACTTCACGGGCTGGCGCCATCCGAACGTGTTCGGATGCGTGGCGGGTCAGGGGACGTCGTTCTTTGTCGAGGACTGGGACGTGCTCGATGCCTATGTGGCCTCGCCCCGTCCGCGTCTGCGCCTCTATCTCGACAGCGCGCGCCCCACCTGGCGTGGGGGACCTGGCGACAGCACCGCCAGCGCGCGCTACGCGGCGCACGCCCTGCGTCGAAGCGGTCACCAGGTGAAGCACGTGGTGCGCCGCGACCAGCGGCACGACTGGCCGTACTGGGCAGAGCGCTTTCCCGAGATCCTGCGGACGTTCTGGCCCGCGCGCTGAGCCGAGGGGGCGTGGGGCCCCGCCTGCGAGGGGGGGAAGAAAAGCCGGCCGCCAGCGCTTCGCAGGTCACAATAGCCGACGGCCAGTTCTTTTCGGCCCTCGTACCCCAGGGCGGGGTGACGCCCGCGGGCGCCGAGCTTCCTCTCGAGGGGCCACCTGCGGGGCCGTCTTACGAGCTTCCCGCCTCGGTCCCCGAGCGGCTTCAGGTCGGCACCTGCAATGTGGCCGGCGGCAACGAGAACGCCAAGGGCCGCGACTACAACGTCGAGATCCTGCGCGATGTGTTCGCCCACGCCAGCAGCGTCGACAGCGGCGATGTGAAGGCGTTCTACTGCGACGACAAAGGCAAGCGTCACGCCTACGACCTCGACAAGCCGAGCAACGGCGCGCTCGAATCGTCTCGCATCGAGCACGAGGGCGGCGGTCACCGCATGTCGATCACCAAGGAGACCTTCGATCACGAGGGGAACCCCGTCAGCGCCGAGCATCATCGACCTGGCGATGACCTGAAGCTCGATGACGGTCGCAAGGACCCCCACGCCATCACGACCTACCGCGGACAGCTCGACGACGGTCGGGAGTACAACGTGGTCTTCGGCGACACCGAGCCAGGGAAGAGCAGATACGGCAACGCGGTGTTGTGCTCAGCCCGGGGTTCACGTTTCGCGATGCCAACGGTGACGTCCGCCCGGGCAGCTTCGAGGTGCGCGAGGTGGGGCAGGACCCCGAGCTGCGGAAAGACCCGGGCGACCGTGAGCGGCGCACGGCTCTCGGGGTCAAGTTCGAGACGCCAGGGGGGCAGACGGCCACCGCGTTCAGCGCCCATCTCTCCACCGAGAGCATCTCGGCGAAGCGGGCCGAGAAGCTCGGCCAGCACCACTCGAAGGAAGAGATCGCGACCTGGAAGGCCCAGCTCCCGGGTCAGCTGGCGAAGGTGCAGCGCGGGGAGATGCAGGCGCTCGAGCAGTTCGCTCATGCGTTCGGGGGAGACGGCAATGTCGTCATCGGCGCCGACATGAACATGACCGAACCGTTCAAGGCTCTGCCTGATTTCTACGACAAGGAGTCCTTCGGCACGACCACCGCGCTCGACCACATCTTCACCTCACGAGACGTGACGGTGGGCGGGCATCACTGGGTGCGACCCGGCGGCCCCAACTCTGATCTCTACTCCGATCACGCCATGTCCGTGGTCGACGTGCTGCTGTAGCGTCTCGTCGCGGCTCATCTCCCGGCTCGAGGCCTACGCTGCGACCGCGTCGAGCGCACGGAGGTGGCGTGACAACCTGGCGTGGGGCGTCCTCTACGGGCGACGCGGCTTCCAGGTGTAGTCTTCTTCGTGGTCCTTCTCGTAGCGCAGATCGAGCCCCAGGGTGAGATCGAAGTACACGAAGTCGTCGTTGCCCAGCAGCCCGGACTGCGCCATCTTCAGGCGACTGACCCCGGGTACCACCAGTGGAGCTGCGCTCGTGCCGGCCGCAGCCTGGGCCTCGGCTGAGAATCGTCGCACGAGCGTGCGGATGCGCCACGGATCGAACCCGTACATCATCGGCACCACGAAGTCGACCTTCCAGGCGTGCCAGTCTTGCGCCGCGTAGTCGTAGCCGTTGAAACGATCGACGCCGTCTGATCGCTCGACATAGTACAGGGGCAGCACCGCGGCGCTCAGCTGCTGGCCGCGGTACAGGCGTGTCGCGATCTCATTCACCATTTCAGTGAGAACGTTCCGCCGTCTGTCGACGAGCGCGCGCAAGCGATCGTAGCGCGCGGCCATGCTCGGGAGCGCGCGGTTGAAGTAGATGGCCTCGCGCCCCTGGGTCTCGAGATCTCCAGGGATGCCCTGCGCCTCGACGGGGAAGCGCACGTGGTCGAGCTGCACGCCCGCAAGATCCGGGTGGCTCTTCGAGATGGCGGTCACCGCGGCGATGATGCGCTGACGCACGCGAGGGGAGGCCGGGTCGAGATAGATGGGGCGAAGCGAGCGCTTCGAGGTGCGGGGGAAGGGATCGTCTGCGGATCCCATCAGGAGGAAGTCCGGTGGGGGGCAGCCAGCCGCCAGCAAAGCCGACACCAGCCGTCCGATAGGGCGCCCTTCGCTCTCGAGACCGGCATCGGTAAGGATGCGCGAGATCTCAGCCGCGTCGATGCCCCCCGCGCGTATCGAGGCGCAGATCTGATCGATGGCCTGACGCAGGCGAGGAAGGCGCTGCTCGCGACCCAGGCGGTCGCGCTGCTGCGAGAGCCAGCCCACGAGGAGATCGTCCCAGATGCTGGGTGCGCGCTGCCATGGCTTGAACACGTCATCATTGTCCATGCGCCAGTAGAACATGTGCACCCAGGCATGGACCGCGATGTCGTTTCGGGCGCCCTCATCGATGATGAGCTGGAGCAGGTCGATGGGCTGTTGGCCTCGCTGATCGTAGCGCCATCGCAGGTGCGGGTAGACGGGCAGCGCGTCGCCGCCGGCCACGGATGTCCCTCGGACCAGCGTCTCCACGAAGACAGTGTTGATGCTCTGTCTCTTCAGCGCGGCCATGGTCGTTCGCACGACGGCCCGAGCCGAGGCCTCGTCGTAACGGGTCGTGCCGGGAACGATCCACTCCGGACTGAGCCACACCCCTTGAATCGGTCGGCTGGGGGGCGCGCTCCAGGCTCCCGGAGACGCGCACAGCGTCAGGAATCCCAGCGTCAGCACCAACAGGGCTCTCCATCGCAGGCTCGGCATCGCGCGCTCCATTCCACGGGGCCTTCGAACAGCCATGCGTTCAGCCCTGCTCCAAAGCGTGGGTCAGCACGGTCTTGTGACTCTTCTGGCCTGTGCTATAATCGGGGACAAATCTACATCCGGAGGTCGCCCCATGGCTATCGTGACCCTTCATGACGACAGACGCACCATCGAGGGAGACGAGCGGGTAGCCACGTTCCTGTCGCAGTACAACATCGACTGCGGCCGGTGGGACCTCTCTTCGATACCCGCAGACCTGCTTGCGAGAAACACCCTCACGCCGGAAGAGAAGGCCCAGGTGCTCGAGGCGCTCGGGCCGCGCATCGAGCTCGAGAAGGCGCGATTCGGCTACCAGAGCGCCGATGTCGTTTCGCTCTCCGCTGACATCCCCAACCTCGAGAAGATTCTCGAGCCGTTTCGTCGTGAGCACTACCACGTCGAGAACGAGATCCGGCTCGTGATCGATGGGCACGGGGTGTTCAGCATCAATCCTCGCACGGCGCCCGCGTTCGATGTTGCGATGGACCCGGGCGACTTCATCTCGGTGCCGGCGGGAACGTGGCACTGGTTCAACCTCGGACCCGATCAGCGCATCAAGGCCGTGCGCATCTTTGAATCGGCGGAGGGCTGGGCGGCCATCTATCCTGACGAGGTGGCGTCCGCCGCCACCGTCTGAGCGACTGCGTTGGCGGCTTGACGCGGCGGGTGCAGGTCAGGCGGCGCTACGATCTCAGCCCGCCCCCTTCAGAGCGGCCTTCAGCGTCGCACGGTGGTAGACGTAGCTGAACAGGTACTCGAACACCTCGACGTGCGCCCGCGCCTCATCGGGCGTTCTGCCCCACGCGTAGAGCCCATGGTTTCGGATGAGAACCCCCGGCACGCCGGGGGTTGCGCCGCCCTCGAGACGATCGGCGATGATGTTTGAGTCGGCGTCGTTGTCAACGATGGGAATGCGCAGCCTCACCTCGGGCGCGGGGTGCCCAAACCCCTTCAGCATCTCGAGCCCTTCGAGCTCGAGCCCGCCGGCGTCTCCGAACACGTCGGAGATGGTGGCTCCCATGACGGTGTGCACGTGGTACACGGCGCCGGCGTCATAGCGGCGGTAGATGCGCTCATGCACGGGCATCTCGGCAGAGGGGCGCCCTGTCCAGGTCTCGAGCGCGACGCCGTCGGCTCCTGTCAGCAGCATGTCGGCAGGGGTCAGCTGCCCCTTCGGACGGCCGCTCGATGTGACGAGAAACTCGAGAGGGTCGCGACTGAGGCGATGGCTGAGGTTTCCAGACGTGCCCCACATCCAGCCCATTCGATGGAACTCGGCTGCCGTTGCGGCCAGCTGTCGCGCGGCGGCCTCGCGTTCGTCTCGGGAGATGTGCATCGGCGCTTCCTCTCTTGCGTTCAGATGTCACCCACGGGGGGGCAGCGCTTGGGAATGGGGGGCGACAAGACCGAAGGGCGGCTTCGCAGCCGCCCCTCGTGCCTGTGCCTGGTTGCCGCCGGCGGTGAGGCCGACGCGCGTGCAGCGGGTCTCTTCAGACCGCTCGCTCTCGCGAGACGAGCGGCTGAAGAGAGCGGAGTGCTAGCCCTGCTTCTTGCCCGACATCATGACGATGCCGAGAAGGGCGAGGATGGCAATTCCGATGCCGATGAGCACGGTCTTGTTGGGACCGCCGCCGCTTGCGGCACCGCCGCTTGCGCCGGGCGCGGGAGCAGCCGTGGCCAGCAGCGAGTCACCTTCGCTGCGGACGCTGGCCAGGTCACCCGGCATCTCGACCTTGGGCTCTTCGAGCTTGGCGAGGGTCACGTCCTTGGCATCGGCGTTCTCCTTGTCGGAGACATCGGACACGTGGAAGAGGGGCTCGATCTGGTTCTCGATGTCGTCGTCTGACTTGCCGGCCATGAACGACGAGAAGCCGAGGCGATAGGTCTTGGTCTCGTGGCCGTCCTTGCCCGTGATCTCGAGGCGGGTGCCCTTGAGCGTTCCGGTGAGGCCAGGGGTGGCGACCAGCTGGAGCGCGCTCACGATGGGCGTCAGGTCGGAGGTCTTCGTGAAGCCGTCGTAGCTGAGCTTGTTGTCGTTGAGCGAGAGCTGGAAGCGCCCGTCGTTCCACGTCAGTGCGCTGAGCAGGTCAGCGGCGGGCTTCAGCTCGGCCTCGCTCTTGGCGGGGTCGACGAAGAGGGACTTCAGTGTCTGCACCAGGTTGCCCTTGGTCGCCACATAGAACGAGCCGGTCAGGGCACCGCCGTCGGCCTTGATGTGGGCGAGAAGGGCGGCGCTCTCCATCAGCGGGAGCCCCTTGCTCTTGAGGTTGGCGAAGACCTTGTCGAAGTTGGTGGTGTCCTGGGTGAACGCGCCGTCGAAGGTGACCTGCTCCTTCACGTCGACGTTGACCTTGAGGGTCTGGGTCATGGTCACACCAGCGCCCGCCATCTCGGTGGAGACGATGGTGCTGAGCTCGTTGAGGCGCTTCTGCACCGTGTGCCACCACTTGTAGGCCAGCTTCGTCGTGGGGTCGGAAGCGTTCTCGCTCTGCATCTTGTTGGCGGCTTCTTGAACGGTCTGCATCACCGTGCTGTAGCCGGCCATGAACTTGTCAAAGTTCTTGGCGTCGATTGCGAGCTTCGCGGTGAGGGTGGCGTTGTCGATCTTTGCGTCGATGCTGAACTTGGTGAACGTCACCGAGACCATGTCTTCGATGGCCTTCTTCAGGGTCTCGGCGTTGCCCTCACCCTTGGGCATCGCGGCAGAGAGCGCATTGGCCTTCTCGCGAAGGGTGTCGCGAAGGCTCGTGGCCTTGATGTTGAGGTTGACCTTGCCTTCCTTGTCGGTGGTCTCGACCTTCAGCGAGACGCTGTCGACCTTCACGTAGCGCTCGAGGCTCGACTTCACCATGCCTTCGAACATCTTGGGATTGGCCTTCATGCCCTCGAGCTGGGGCTTGGCCTGCGCCATCATCGGGTTGGCGAGGTCGACGGTCAGCGCCACGTCGAGGGTGGTGCTGTTCGCGTCGCCATCGGCGAGGCTGATGGTGAGCATCTTGACCGGCGCCATGCCCAGGTTCGTGGCGGCCACGGTGACATCGGCGCTCGCCTGAAGGCTCTTGTAGTCGGTCTTGCTCAGTGCGTCGACAGTGACCTTGGACACCGGCGGGTTGGCGCCTGCGTCGCTCGGCACCGTGCCGCTGAACTTGAACTCTGCGTGGGCGTTCTTGTCGTCTTGCTGCGCCTTGGCGTCGCCGGAGAACTTCGCCTTCTCCATCTTGTCGCGCAGGGGCAGGTTCATGTTGGCGAGCATCAGGGTCGCATTCGCGTCGGACTGTGCGAACGCGGCGGCCTTGGCGCCCTTCATCTTGGCGGCAGACTCGGCATTGAACTCGAGGGCGGCCTTGACGGTGCTGAGGCCGCTGGCCAGGTCGGTTCCCCCCGTCATCGTCATCGATGACACATCGTTCGAGGTGGACTGGCGATCAATCTGGACGACCGCGTTGCGGTCCTTGTCGAGATAGACGACGGCCTTGGCCGCACCGGCCCCGTCGCCCTTCTTGGCGGGAGCGTCGTCTTCCTGGGCGTGGGCGCCCGCGCGCAGCAGACCCAGCGCGAGCATGGCCACAAGGCCCAAGACCGCGGCGATGCGCCGCAGTCGCTGTGAGGACTGTTTCAGGGATTTCACGAGGACGGTTCTCCTAAGCTTGATCGCTGCAACGTCAGGAGCGGCGTAGCGCCAGGGTACCGGGAGGGGCCGCACCAGCGCGGTCTCCAGACATCGATGCAGCGGGCATACGTGCGTCTTGCGCTTCGAGAAGCCAAAACCCCGCGAAGCGCCCGCGAAGGTTCGCCTCACCTGGCGATTTCCCTTCCGAGGCCCCTCGTCGCTCTCGGGGGGGAGGAGGGCCGACAGCGTGCGCCAATACATTCGCGTGCCCACTCCCGCCTGCCGGCGCTCCCCTGACGCACCCCTTCTCGATCGCGCGACGCTCGAGCGGTGCACCGTGCAATGGTTTCGGCGAGGCTGGTCGAGCCTGCCAGACATCCGTCTCGTCGAGGTCGACGGCCTTCGCCTGGTGGTCAAGGACTGGCGGGAGCGCAGCTGGCTCCGACGCCTCACCCAGGGCCGCTTCATGCTCACTCGTGAGCATCGCTTCCTGAAGCGCCTCGAGGGCCTCTCCGGTGTCCCCCGCTCCTTCGGTTTTCCCGATGCCGACTCGTTGGCCATCGAGTATCTTGCGTCGCGAACGGTCTCGAAGGTGCACCCGTACGAGTATGCGCAGGGATACTGGGATCGCGCAGACGCCCTGGTGCGCGCGCTGCACGCGCGCGGTGTGGCGCACGGCGATCTCGATCAGGAAGACAACATCGTGGTGGCCGACGACGGTTCCCCGGGAATCATCGACTTCGGCGGCGCCGTCTCGCGGGTAGAATGGTCGCTGTTGCATCGTGTGGCATTTGACCTGCTGTCACGTCATGATCTCTACTGCATCGAGATCCTGCGCGCGAAGAAGGACCTCTATCCGGAAGAACGGCAGGCTGCCCCCGCACCGCGGTTGCGGCCATGGCAGCGGAGCCTGCTGCTGCGGCTGAACAAGATCGATCGCAAGGAAGAGCAGCGCATCCACGGAGTCGGCGAGGCTCCGCCGGGCGGCGGCTGATCGGTCAGGCCGACGTGGTCGCGCGCGCAACCGTGTCGCGTGTGCGCGGGTCGATGTGGGCTTCATCCGGGCACTCGGAGGGAGTGAGGGCGTCGCTGTCCCACGTCTGCAAGACGGTGAGGGTTGACGCGGCCAGGGCGTTGATGTCGTAGCCGCCCTCGAGAAGCCCCACCAGCCGGCCCTGGGCCGGGGTCTCTTCTGCGATCTGGCGCGTGATGGCGGCCAGCCGGCCGAAGCCTTCGGTGCTCACGCACATCTGGGCAAGCGGGTCGCGGACGTGGGCGTCGAAGCCTGCGGAGACGATGACGAGCTCAGGCTTGAAGGCGCGGGCCGCCTGACGCAGCCCCTTCTCGAACACGTAGACGTAGTCATCATCGCCGCGCCCAGCCGGAAGCGGGACGTTGAATGTGGCCCCTCGCCCATCGGTGGTCCCCCGCTCATCGGCGCGACCGCTGCCCGGGTAGAGCGGGCTCTGATGCACAGAGAAGTAGAACACCGAACCGTCATCGTAGAAGATGTCCTGCGTGCCGTTGCCGTGGTGCACGTCCCAGTCGATGATGAGCACCCGCTTCACGCCCAGTGCGACCTGCGCATGCCGTGCCGCCACCGCCGCGTTGTTGAACAGGCAGAAACCCATGGCCGTGGAGACCGTTGCATGGTGGCCGGGCGGGCGGCACACAGAGAATGCCCAGCGGTGTCCCTCGCGCACCACCGCTTCGACGGCTTGTGTCGCCGCGCCCGCGGCGAGACGGGCAACCTGTCCGGAAAGCGGACTGGCGAAGGTGTCGCCGTCGACCCACCCGCCGCCGGCACGACAGAGATCATCGATGGCGGCGATGTGCGTGGCGGGGTGAACGCGCTCGAGCGCCGCAGCCGTGGCGGCGCGAGGCGCAACGATGCGCACGGCACGGCCGAGGGGCGACCCTGAGAGTGCCGCCATGATGCCACGGGCACGCTCAGGGCGCTCGACGTGCTCGGCGCTGCCGTGATGGAGGAAATCGTCGGCGTAGAAGACGACCCCGCCGCTCACGAAGTAGCTACGGCTCTTCCCGAACCACCACGATGAGGTGGTCCATCACCTCGCGGGCCATGGGGATGATGAACTCGCGCAGGATGCGCTTGAGGGCCTCGCTCGTCGTGATACCGTGCTCGTTGGCGTACTTCGTCACCGACTTGTCATCGATGAGCTTCGTCGTGGGGATGATGTACTGCACCTCGACGAAGGTCTTGCGCTTCTTGCCCGCGTCGCGGCTCTCGCGCACCTCGACAGAGATGCACTCCTTGGCGCTGCCGTGCGGCCCACTGCGGATCTTCTCCTCGAGGCGCTCCTGGCTGCCCGCAGCGGCGGGTGCGCTGATGATGAGGAGGTTGTTGCCATTGGCGTCTTCTCTCGTCTGCTCGAAGCCAAAGGTCTTTGCGCTCTGGATGTCGAGGAAGCGGAGGCCGCCATGCTTGGTCGGCGAGCCCTGCACCAGGAACTGACCGAGCACCTTGGCAAGGATGTCATCGATCTCCTGGGAGATGAGGCGCGTGTTGATGTTGAGTTGAGCTGGCATCTGCATTCCTTTCGTCGGGGGCGCTGTCGTGAGAGCACCCGCGCGGGCGGGGAGGTGGCGCGAACGGCGCGGTCAACCAGGGTACCTCGCCGGCGCGAGGAATCCTTCTTTCCGGTGGGGCTATTTTGCCGCGGGGACCTTTGAGGCCTTCGGCATTGCGGGATCGGTGGTGTCGCGGAACCCGGTGTTGACGTAGCTCTTCTCGGCCACGCCACGGTCGAGCCCGATCTTGAGCCGATCCATGGTGATGAGGTTGTTGCCCTTGTTGTACACCGAGAACTCGTAGTCGCCCGTCATGACGATGGACTTCGTGGGACACGCCTCGGTGCAGAGGCCGCAGTAGCAGCAGAGGTTCATGTCGATGGAGTAGAGCGAGGCGAACTTGACGTCCGGCTGCGCCTCGCTCACCGACTCGGACTTCAGGAAGATGACCGAGTCCGGACAGATGTCGACGCAGATGCCGCAGGCGATGCACATCTCGGACTCGCATGAGAGGCACCGCTGGCCCTCTTGCAGCACCTGCTCGGTGGTGAAGCCGAACTCACACTCGTCCCAGTTCTTGAGGCGCGTGGCGGGGTCTTGCATCTGCATCTGCGTCTTCCACAGGTGCGTGGTGAACGGCTTGTCGAAGGGAAGCCCCTTCCACGGGTTCTCTTCGACGAAGTTGCCGGGCGCGGGAGTGGAGACCTTCTTGCGCTGGCTCTCGTTGGGGATGGTGCCGTCGATGTTGGGGACCCAGCCGCCCGTGGCGTACAGATCCTTGAGGGTGTTGTCGATGCCGAGCTTCTTGAAGATGGCGTGCGCCGTCTTCTTGGCGTCGGCGATGGCCGCGATGATGGTCGACACGCGCACCGAGTCGCCGCAGGCGTACACGCCGGGCACGCTCGTCTCGTTGGTCTTGCCGTCGACCTCGAGCAGGCCGTTGCGCTGCTTCTTGAAGTCGTCACCGAGCCATCCCAGGGAGCCGTTGCGCCCCAGCGACGTCATGAACAGGTCGCCCGGGATCACGAACTCGCTGCCCTCGATGGGCACGGGGGCGCGTCGGCCGGACTTGTCGCGCTCGCCGAGCTTGTTGCGGATGCACTTGAGGCCGACGCCGCGGTTGCCCTCTTTCACGATCTCAAGGGGGGTGACGAGGAACTCGATCACCACGCCCTCTTCGAGTGCGTCTTCGACCTCGAGCGGCGAGGCGGGCATCTCGGCGCGGGTGCGGCGATAGGTGATGATGGCCTGTTCTGAGCCCAGGCGCAGCGCCGTTCGCGCGCAGTCGGTCGAGGTGGAGCCGCCACCGACCACGATGACGCGCTTGCCGTAGATGTGCTCCTTGCCCAGCTTCACCGCCTCGAGCCAGGGCTCGCCCTCGGCCACGTTCTCGGCGTCTTCGCCCGGGATGCCCAGCTTGATGGGCTTGGTGGCGCCCGCGGCAACGACCACCACGTCGTTGTCCTTGCGCAGCTGCTCGATGGTGATGTCGGTGCCGATGGTGGTGTTGTAGACGATCTCGACGCGACCGGTCTCGAGAATCGCGGCCACCTCACGCTGCCACACCTCGTCGGCCAGGCGGTTGCGCGGAATGGTGAGGCCGACGTAGCCCATGGGGATGTACTTGCGCTCGTAGACGGTGGCGGTGAACCCCTCGAGAACCAGCTCGAGAGCGACCTGCAGACCCGCGGGGCCAGCACCGATCACGGCGGCCTTCTTGCCGATGAGCGGCTTCATCTCCTTGCTGTAGTAGTAGCGCTCGGGGGGCGCCAGCTCTTGCTCGAAGTCGTCGTAGAAGCGCTTGATGCGGCGGATGGCGATGGGCTCGGGGCCCGCGATGCCGCGGGTGCAGAGGTCTTCGCAGGGGGCGGGGCAGACGCGGCCCAGGGTTCCGAGGAAGGGGTAGGTGCGCTTGAGCGTCCAGAGGCCTTCCTTGAACTTGCCCTCGCCCGCCAGGCTCACGTATCCGCGCGCGTCGGTGTGCGCGGGGCAGCCCTCGATGCAGGGGGCGAACTTCGTGCCCGGGTAGTGGTCGGTCTTGCTCTGCGTAGTCTGGGCGTCGAAGAAGTCGACCATGCGCAGCACGCCGCGGGCGCGCTCGGGGAGGTAGGTGTGCCCTTCCTCCTGGAAGGTCGAGCGCTGGCTTGCCTCTTTCTTCACGTACGGGTACTCGAGGGTGACGGGCTTCTTGACGAAGTTCTCGAGGGTCACCTTCATGCCCGTGAGGAGGCTGGCAAAGTTCTTGGTGAAGCTCTGGGTCTTGATCTTGCTCACGGCTGTGGACTCCTGATCGTGGTGTCTGCGTGTTCGAGGCGGGGCGGCGGTGCCGTTCAACCTTGGGGGGAGGTAGGCTCTCTGCCTGCGCGCCTTCTGCGATTATACACCTATTGTGTGATTCTTCACAAGTTCGCGCTCGTCAACTTCGTTCGCAAGCGTCGGGTTCCTCCAGGCTCTGCGCGCCCTCTGAAGGTCTCACTCCGAGAGCGGCAGCGCGATCCCGAGGCCCGCGCGGGTCGCGCCCTCATACACGTGGCGCGCCACCGCGAGATCTTCGGTGGCCAGCCCCTGTGATTCGAAGAGCGTCACCGCGCGGGCGTCGGCGCGCCTCACCCGACCCGACACCACATCGGCCAGCGCGGTCACGTCGCTCCACGCAAGGCGCCCGGCGTTGGCGACCGCGATGAGATCGCCCGCCTCCGCCTGGGCCTGCAGGAGATCGTCGACCACGATGAGATCGGCGGCCAGAACGGCCGATTCGTCGAGCTCGCGTCGGGTCGGGGCGTTCGACCCCATGGCGTTCACGTGCACACCAGGCCGCAGGTGCGTGCAGGTCAGAACGGGCGACACGGAGGTCGTGGCCGTGCAGATGACGTCGGCCCCCTCGACCGCGGTCTCGATGCTGTCGACCCCGCGAACCTCGGCCTCGATGGCGAATCGCATGGCGCCCACGAACCGATCGACGCGCGCGGGCGTTCGGCTGAACACCCGCACCTCGCGTATCGAGCGCACGGCGCAGACGGCCTCGACCTGCGCGCGGGCCTGGAACCCGGCGCCGATCACGGCCATGACCGAGGCGTCGGGCAGGGCGAGGTGCTTCGTGGCCACGCCGCTGGCGGCGCCGGTGCGTATCTGCCCCAGCACGTTGGCCTCGATCACCGCCAGCAGGTGCCCTTCTACAGAGAAGAGCAGCACGACGAACTGCGCACCGCTGGGGGTGGTGACGTACGTCTTCGTGCCGAGAACGCCGTGGGCCGAGAGGGTGCCGCCGAGCACGTGCATCATGGCTCTGCCCGCGGCCTTGCCGGCGGGATTGACGGCGGGGGAACCGCTTTCGGCCGATGGCGATGCGGCGGCGGCTTCCGGCGTTCGCATGCGGTAGCGGGCATGGTCGGCCGCGCCTCCGCTGGCGCGCGCGCGGAACGCATCTTCAACGACGCGGATCGCGTCGCTCATCGTGAGCAGGCGGGGCACGTCGCTGCCGGTGATGTAGAGGGCTTTGCGAGAGGGGACGATGCTCATGGCAACACGGTTGACCGTCAGGTCGCGCTCTCCCTCCTCTCTCGGCGTGACAGCGCGGGTCGGCTCGTGCTACAGAGACAAGTCGTACTGCAGGATGATCATGTTCGCGTTGGTCTTGCGGGGGAAGCTTGCGCGCACCACCGGGCCGCCCCAGCCGTTGACCCAGCGCAGCGTGAACATGTTTCTCGCGTCGAGCTTGTAGCCGACGATGGTCTCGAGCATGCGCCCGAGGTCTGCGGAGCCGCCGGACGGGCGTCCGGTGATGCCGTTGGCCCCTTTCTGCTGCGTCACGCCGGATCCGCTGTACCACAGATCTTGCGAGGCGGCCAACTGGTAGAGGTGGTAGTCGGCTCGCAGGCTCAGCTGCGGCGTCACCGTGAGCAGCACCTGGCCAACGATGTCGGAGAGGTTCGCGTAGCCGTACATGTTCAGGCGCTGGCGCGGGTCGGCCAGCTCGGCCGCGAATGTGCCGTGCACCCCGTCTGTCGGATTCCGGTCGCCCGAGAAGATGCTGTAGCCCGCGCGCACCCAGGGCTTGAGCGGCGCTTCGGGCCACTGCAGCCCCACCTCGCCCATGAGCGCGTCGGCCGATTGGCGCTGACCGCCCCATCGGCCGGTCTGGTGGGCGTACCACACGCACAGGTCTCCGTTGGCGCCCAGGTGGGTGACGTAGTGGCCGCCCAGGGTGTCGACGTGGTCGCCTCCCTCGGCCGCGATGGTCTTGCGAACGGCGGCCGGGCGATCGTCGATCTGGGGCACCTGGCGCGTGTCATCGAGATGGTTGTAGAAGAGCTGGGCCTCTGCGGGGCCCAGCCATGTGCCCTGCTTCACGGTGAGGGCCGCGTTGATGGTCTGCACGCTGTGCGCCTCCACGGCAAAGTGTGGCTCGGCCTGCGTCGGGCGACCGCCGAACACGGTCAGGGCCGCTGGACCCAGGTCGAGATCGCCGCGCAGGCCGTCGAAGGTGCGCGAGAAGATGTTGTAGTCCGGCTGCCCGATGACGCGTCTCGAGACCCGCTCGCGCTTCAGCCAGTCGATGACGCCATCTTGCGCGGCGACCTCCATGCCGCCGCTGTAGTCGAAGCGCCCGACCTTCAGTGCCGAGCCTGTGGGCGCTCCCAGGGCGCCGGTCGGCGCGCCGATGCGAACGAAGAGCTGGCGAACCCCCAGGGTGTCGAACGTCGGTCGGAGAGCCAGGCCGTAGTAGGCGCCGCCCTGGCCAAGCGACCCCGCCGGCGGCGGGGCCACGCCGCGCTCCGGGAGGCCCAGGGCGAGCACGTTCTGTATCTGGAGCCTCGCGTCCCAGTTCTTGCCCGTGTAGGTCAGGGCGGGTCGCGCCCGCACCCCGAGAAAGCCGTAGGCATTCTCCCGTGGTGTGGGGGGCGCGAAGAAGTCGTACACCTCGGGAGCGATGCGCAGGTCGAGCACGGGGGTGAAGCCGCTTCGAACGGGAGCAGCGTTGAGCGTCGCTGGTCGTGGCGCTTTCTCGGGGGACGGCGTTGCCCTCGGGGGCGGCACGGGTGAGGCTTCCGGACTCGCTGCGGGGGAGGGAAGCGCTTCTGGGGATGGGCTTCTCGAAGGCCGTGTCTCCAGCGGGAGCGGCATGTCCGGGATGCTGTCTGGATCGGGGCCGGCCCAGGCCCCCAGACTCGCGGCCAGCGCGATGAGAAGCGCCGCCAGTGCGATGGTCAGCGGTCTGCGCAAGGGGAACATAAGAGGGTCGGCTCTCCGTCTCTGCAGTGCCTTCGTGGGGCGTGAAGTTCCCCGATCGTGGCGAATTCCCCCTGCGCTGTCAAGCGAGCGCGGGTTTCAGGGATTTTCCAGCGACGTGTCGTATCCTGAATGTGCGAAGGGTGAGATCTCGAGCGGTGACAGCGGCTACATAGCCCGCCCCTCCCCATCTCCCCCGCTGAAGAGGAGGGTTCGACATGACCGACATCTCACAGATCCGTTCCACTGCCCCGCAGTACACCGCCGCCCCGTCGCCGGCGCCCGCGCAGGCAGCGCCCCAGGCCCCTCCCGCGTCCTCCGATCGTGTGACCCTCAACCAGGCCGAGGCGCCCGGCTACGCGTACAAGCACGAGCAGGACGGCCAGGGCGTGCAGTACCAGACCTGGTCGGCCCGCAGCGGCGTCAAGTACGAGGTGGCCTCGCGCGACGACCAGACCCGCTTCCACGTCGAGATTCCCGGCGGCGTCTCGCCAGCGCCCCTCGAGATCAGCGGCGCCGCCGCCCAGGGCCAGCCCACCCAGATGATCGCCCACGTGGCGGGCAACCCTGCCCAGCAGCTTCCCGTCGAGCACACGCCCGACGGCAAGTACCTCATCAGCATGGGGAACGGTGGCGCGGTGGCCATGTTCGACCCCCAGACCATGGACTTCGGCCTCTCCACCCCCGCCTCGCAGCAGATGGCCCCGACGGGTCAGCCCATGATCTATCAGGCCTTGCAGCAGACCGTCCACGCAGACGGATCGCAGACCGTGAAAGCGCACGCCACCACGGCGCAGAGCCTTCCGAGCAACGGCTTCGGCGGCATGCTCGGCGGTGTTCAGGCGCCCGTCGCCGAGACGCGGTACCTCCAGATCGACGAGTCGGCCACCGGCCAGGTCACCGCAAAGCAGGTGGTCGAGCGCCAGGACCTGCAGGGTGCCCCTGGCGCGTTCGGCCAGGTGTCAGCCGCTCCCGCGCGTCAGGAGACCGCGGTGAAGGCTGCGAAGCAGGCTGACGGTTCGTATGCGGTATCGGGGGGCACTTCGCTGATGGGGCACATGAAGGCCTCGCTGCAGAACCCCTTCGCGCTGCAGTCTCCGCTGCTCAACTGGATGCGGGAGCGCAACCAGCCATCCGCCGTCATCCAGACGTTCGCGTCGAACCCGGCCCTGCTTTCCGCCGCGGCGGCGGGCGCGGGTCCCGCGGCGGCCATGGGAATGGCCACCCCGTTCGCACCCGCGGGCGCGGTTCCGCCTCCTCCCCCTGGGTTCCCCCGTTAGCGCTCTCGTCGCTCACTGCGACGGTGAGACTGCCGAGACAGCCCGCTGGCGGCGGGCGCTGAAAAAAAGCCCCGCAGCATCACTGCGGGGCTTTTCTCTATCAGGCCTGACAGGCCGCTTCGCTACGCGCCCTGGCCGCTTGCGCCCACCAGCTCGCGCTTGCTGGGCGCTTCCGGCACGGTGCGCTTGCGCGGCGGGTCGAAGAACGGTCGATCGACGACGCGGGCGGTCACCAGCTTGCGCGAGTGCTCGATGAGCATCTCGATCTTCATCTCGGTTCCCACCGTGCTGTAGGCGCTCTCCACCGTGGCGATGGCGAGGTTCCGCTTGAGCAGGGGAGACCAGCAGCCGCTGGTGCCGTATCCGACCTGACGTCCGCTCAGGCGGTCGTAGAGCGGCACCGACTCGCGCCAGGCGGCCGTCGGAAGCGACGGGGGCAGACCAACGGCGTCGTAGAAGGCCTCCATCTCGTCCCAGTCGATGTCGAGGCCCACCGTGGCCCAGCGCGACCCGCGCTCCTTCTCACGCGCCAGGGCTTCCCTGCCCACGAACTCGGCTTTCTTCAGGTTGACCACCCAGCCCAGACCGATCTCGTAGGGGCTCGACTTCTGGTCGTCGGTGAGGGCGTGGCGCGCGCTGTGGTAGTCGACGTCGATCATGATGAACCCCGCCTCGACGCGCACGAGGTCGAGGGCCAGCATGCCAGCCGGCCCGGCGTGATGCGGCTCTCCGGCCTTGGCGATGCGATCGTAGAGGTCGCAGGCGTGGGCGTTCTCGACCCAGAGCTCGAACCCGAGGTCGCCGGTGTAGCCGGTGCGGGTCACCAGCACCTCGTATGCCCCCAGCGACACGCACTGGGCCTTGAAGAAGCCCAGCTGCGAAACGGGCAGGCCCGCGTCGACGAGAATGGCGCGGGCGCGCGGTCCCTGAACCGCAAGCGCCGCGATCTGATCGCTCACGTCGTCGATCTTCACGTCGAGCTTGTGGGCGTGCATGCGGAACCAGCCCATGGTGGGGTGCGCCGCCGTCACACGGTAGTGGGTGGGGCTCAGGCAGGTGACGGTTCCATCGTCAATGGTCTTGCCGTCTTCATCGCACCAGGCGGTGTAGCCCACCTGGTCGACCTTGAGCTTCGTCACATCGCGCACCATCACCAGATCGAGGAGACGCGCGGCGTCCGGGCCGGTGACGTCGTACTTGAACAGGGGGGTGACATCGAAGTAGCCGGCGCTCTGGCGCACCATGTGGTACTCGTTGTCGTGCACGGGGTCGAACTTCTCGGCCACGTAGTAGCCGGCCCATTCGCGCCATCGCAGGCTCTTGCTGGCTTCGAAGAGGCGGGGAAAGAAGGGTGTGGGGACTCCCATCAGCGCTGACCTCCCTCTTCCGCGGAGGCTTCCGCGGAGTCATTCGTCTGTTTGAGCTTCTGCATGGCGCCACGGGCCGCAAGCCCCGCGCCCACGAGGGCCAGGCCCACGCCCACGGCTGTGGTGACGATGCGGCGGTTGCGACCACGCCCCTCGCCCGCGGTCTCGTCGGTGAGCTCGATCTCTCGGGCGCAGAGGTAGCCGCTT
>RGZZ01000032.1 GCA_010028905.1 Pseudomonadota bacterium
CTTCGTCGATGACTGGACGAAGATCGCGAAGCGTCGCTCCCTGGGGCTGAAAGCGCGGCAGAAGCTGGTGGCCCAGATCGCCATCGGCCTCGTGCTCGGCTTCTTCGCGGTGCACGTAAAGCCAGACGCGCCGGTATGGCTGCCCTGGCTGGGATGGGTCACCTCGCACGCCGTGCGCGTGGCGCTTGCCGTTCTCGTGGTCATGGCCACCTCGAACGCGGTGAACCTCACCGATGGCCTCGATGGGCTCGCGGCCGGCACCAACGTGTGCGCATTCCTCGCCTACGTGCCCGTCTGCCTTGCCGCGGGCGAGCCTTCGCTTGCCCTGGCATGCGTCGTCATGGTGGGCGCCCTGGCCGGCTTCCTCTGGTTCAACGCCTTCCCCGCCCGCGTCTTCATGGGCGACACCGGCTCGCTGGCCCTCGGCGCGGCCCTGGCCACGCTCGCGGTGCTGACCCATACCGAGTTCCTGCTGGTGCTCGTGGGCGGCGTATTCGTGATGGAAGCGTTCAGCGTCATCTTGCAGGTGGGCTACTTCAAGATGAGCGGCGGCAAGCGCATCTTCCGCATGGCGCCGATTCATCACCACTTCTGCAAGGGAGGGCTGCACGAGGTGCAGGTGACCACCCGCATGTGGGTGGCCAGCGCCGTGCTCGCGGCAGCAGCCCTCGGCCTCTGGTTCTGCCCCTGCTGAGCGCACGCGGGGACGTGACCCTCGAAGACCTCATTCTCACCGCCGACACGCGCGGCATCGCTCGGCTGCGGCCGCATCTGCCCACACGCTTCTGCGCCGAGGCAGGCACGACGCTCCACGCGGCGCGCGCGCGGGTGATGGTTGTGACGGGCTTCCACATCGAAGGCCGGTGCGAGACCGATGGTCCCCCGGGCGCGGTGGCCCTTGTGCGTGCGCTATGCGCGCTCGGCGGAGAGACGCTGGTGGTCACCGACGGCCACGCCGCCCAGGTGATGGCCGCCCTCATCGGCGTTTCGCCCTGCTCCCTGTCGTCGGTGCTCGACGGGGAAACCGCCACGGTGGTTGACTTTCCTCGTGTCGGCGCAGAAGAGAGCGCGTCGCTCTGCCACGCGCTGCTCGACGCCTGGCGCCCCACCTGCGTGGTGGCTGTGGAGCGCTGCGGCGCAACCGCCGACGGTAGCTACCGCACCATGCGCGGCGAAGACATCACCTCGGTGACCGCCCGTCTCGACTCCCTGTTTGGTTCCATCGTCTCCATCGGTGTCGGAGACGGCGGGAACGAGATCGGCATGGGAGAGTTGGCCGACGCGTCGCTCTCCGCCAGCGTCTCTGCGTGGCCGTGCCGGACGGCGGTCGATCATCCGATCATTGCGTCGGTCTCGAACTGGGGCGCCTGGGGACTGTGCGCAGCCCTTTCGATGGAGGCGGGACGCAACGTGCTCCCCGACGAAGAGACCGCCGCCCACGACCTCGCTGTGGTCGTCGCCCAGGGCGGCATCGATGGCATCACCCGTCGGGCCGAGCCCACGGTCGACGGTCGGTCGGTCGAGGAGAACATCGCCGTCCTGAGGTCTCTCCATGCGCTCGTCCAATCCCCTTCCCGACCCTGAGTCAGAACGCCTCGCGCAGGTCATCGCGGCCGTCGTCGACGAAACCCGCGCGCGCTATGGCGTGGCCGTCATCGATGTGGCCGTGGAAGCGCTCGGTGACGGGCGGCATCGCCTCGTGGGAGTGACGTTGCTCGAACGTCAGAAGAGCGCCCTGCTCGAACGCCTCGCCACATGCGCAAGCGCCCCTCTCGAAGATGCCATCGAGGCGCTCGACGACCCGCAGGTTGCTCCCCTCTCCTGGGCCGTGCCCGCCCGCGAGGCCGTCGACGTGCGGCGAGAACCTTCTGACGATGCCGATCTGAGCACCCAGATGGTCGACATGACGGAGAGCCGCCTGCTCTGGCGCGAGGGCGACTGGCGGCTGCTGCAGCTTCACGATCTGACGCTCGGCTGGGTTCACTGCGACGCGATTCGCGAAGTCACCCTGCCCCTCGACACACACCCGTGGCGCGATGTGAGACGAGCCGTGGCGGGAGCGGCCGTGATGGTCGAAGCGACCGTCGATCGCCTTCTTGAAGCGGGGCGGACGCGTGTCGGGCAGCCGTACCGCCTTGGAGGCGCGAGCCCCACGGGCATCGACTGCTCCGCCCTGGTGCAGCGGCTCTATGCCGAGGTGGCAGGCCTGCAGCTGCCCAAGTACACGGGCGATCAGCGACGCATGGGCATTCGGGTGTCGCGCTCGGCCGTGGAGCCCGGCGATCTGCTCTTCTTCAAGAGCCGGGAGCGCGGGTTCGGACACGTGGCCCTGGCCCTTGACGCGGGCGGCGCGACCCTGCTCCACGCTTCCCTGGGGAACGGTGACGTGAGAGTCGAGCCCTTCGAGGCGGTCTCCGCTGCCTATGCGTTTCTTGGTGCGCGACGCGTGGCGCGCTTCACCGATTCGGGAACGACGGGCGGTGGCCACGTCGTCGTCGAGGTCGCGCGCGAAGCACGCGCCCCCCTTGACCTGTCGAAGCCCGAGACCCTCCGTGGCTACAACGTTCACGTGGTCGGACTGGCCGGCGCCGAAGGGGCCGCCATCGCGCGCTTCCTCGTACACCATGGGGTCGCTGGCGTCACCGCGCACGACACCTCGACGCTCGACACGTTCGAGAAGAACGTGCGCCTGTCGCACGTGGGGCTGAACCCACGCGAGCGCGGCGAGCACGTGCGCGAGCTGCTCTCCTTGCCCATGCGCCGCTGTCTGGGTGCCGAGTATCTCGATGGCATTGAGCAGGCCGAGGTCGTGTTCGTGCCGCAAGGGTGGTTCCTGTACCCCTCGAACGACCGACTGCGCCCGCTGCGCGCTGAAGGAGGGCCGGTGTTCTCGCAGATGACCGAGCTCTACTTCCGTCTGGCTCCGTGCCCAGTCGCGGCTGTCACCGGCACCAACGGAAAATCGACCACCACCCGCCTGCTATCCGACCTCATGGGAGCCAGCAGCCGACCGCACCTGTTCGCGGGGAACGATCGGCGCAATGTGCAGGTGCTCGACCGCATCGAGACCTTCGACCCGCGTGGCGTGCTCGTGCTCGAGGTGAGCAACCGCCAGCTCATCGATCTATCGCCGCGCCCTCATGTGGGCGTCATCACCAACGTCACCCCTGACCACGTCGAGGAGCACGGCTCGTTCGAGGCCTACACCGCGGTGAAGCGCAAGATCGTGGCCGCGCAGCGCCCCGACGATATCGCGGTGCTCAACGCGGACGACCCGATCTCGTCGCGCTTCGACACGAAAGCCCGCGTTCTGCGCTTCAGCCTGCGCCCCATCGAGGGCGACGGGGCATTTGTCGACGCCCGTGGCGTGCTGCGCCTGCGGTTCGACGGTGCTGAAGACGTGCTGCTCGAGCGGCGTCAGCTGAAGGTGCGCGGCGACCACAACGTGGCCAACGTGCTGGCAGCATCACTCGCCGCACGCACCCTGGGGGTCGACAACGACACGATCCGAGCGGTGCTCGGGGCCTTCAAGGGCATCGCGCTTCGGCTGCAGCACATCGCCGACGTCGATGGCGTGGCGTACTACAACGACGTGAAGGCCACCACGCCCGAAGCCGCCCTGGCCGCGGTTGAGGCATTTCACGAGCCCCTGCACGTCATCGTGGGTGGAGGCGACAAGGGGCTCGACTATGGGCGGCTGGCCGAGGCCATCGTGGCGCGGGCGCGCCACCTCGTGGTGCTCGACAGTCCCGGCGGGGAGCGCGTGGCCTCGGCGGTGATGGCAGCGGGCAACGTAGCCCGGGTCTCTCGCGTTCGCGATCTCGAGGCTGCGGTGCGCGCGGCGCGTGAAGCATCGAACCCTGGCGATGCCGTGCTCCTCTCGCCGGCCTGCCCCGGGATGTTCAGCATGTTCATGGACGACGCCAAGGGCTTCAATGCGCTGGTGCGCGGGCAGGGCGGCGAGGCGTAGGGCACCGATCGCCATCGGCGCGACATCATATGGCGCACCTCTTGCCTAAGATGAGAGTGGGTCATCGCCGCGCGCGATGTGACGCCACCCAACCGGTACGCAAGGAGGTCTTGCATGAGAGCGCAAACCAGCGAGCGCATCGATACTGCCAGGTCGAGTCAGAGAAGCTGCCGTTGCACAGCGACGTTGCCACGCTGCTGCGCTTCGCTGCCAGCCATCCGGAACGCATCTCGAGCGCGCGACCTGCCCTCGAGCAGATCATGATCGATGCGCGCATCTCCTCGCTGCGCGTGAACCCACGCGAGCAGAGAGATCGCGCCACCACCCAGGCATTGCTGGCGCGAGGCTTTGTGGCCGTCGCGCCTGACGAGGCGACTCGATACACGCTGCCCGAAGGACTGTCTTCCCGACAAGACTGACACCCGCCGACTTGACAGTTGTATACTAATTGTATAGTATATGTATAGATGCTGGCAATCAAACGCCAGCGCAACATCGTATTCAGGAGGGCAGAGAAGTGTCGGTACAGACCATGGAACCAACCCAGACGTGGCCCGAGCTCGCCGTTGGGCTCTACGACAAGCTCACCAGCCGAGGTGCCGAGATCTTCTATGAGTTCGAGAACCTCGAGGTGTGGGTTCCGAGCACGACAGGCCCCGGCGCCACCCACGCCCACTGGAAGGTGAACGGCACGGTGAAGATCCGTACCCGTGACCGCGACAAGGCGTGAGCAACCCTCCCCTGTTTGAGATCGAAGGTGCGCTTCACCTCACGGTAGACGGTGCAGACGTTCAAGTTTGCGCCGAGGGCTCGGTGGTCACGGTCAGCGTACCCGATGCCCACGCCGCCCGAAAAGTGATGGCCGGTCTCCCGGCAGTGCCTTCTCCAAGTTTGTTGCAGGGCCTGAAGATGCTCTCGCGTCACGGGATGAAGGTTCGTCTCGTGGTCGCAGGCGCCCAGGTCGCGGAGCTCGGTGACGAAGATGGTCTGCTCCCCGCGGTGTTCGGGCTTCGTGGGGTGAAGGTCGACTTCTGGCGTGCATTCAAGACCATGGTTGAAGCGCGTCTCAGCTGAAGCCACCGCGGTTACCGCGGATGCGACGTGCTTGTGGTCGTTGCGCAGAAGCCTCGTCTGAACGTGTTCAGGCGAGGCTTTCCTGCGTCGTGCGAGCATCGCGGAGACCGACCGGAAGGGAAGCCCCCCCCGCATCAGAGAAACCGGCGTCCCACAGCCTCCGACTCGTTCGTCGAATCTCCGCCGTGCAGATTCCGGAGGCTCCATCCCAGCTTTCGGAGCGTGTTTCCCATGACCCATCCCTGCCCCGAGTGCGGCGCCGACGTCGAAGTGCCGAGCGACATCCTGGTCGACGAGATCATCGAATGCGACGAATGCGCCGTCGAGCTGCAGGTCACCGCGCTGACCCCCCTGAGCCTGGCGGTGTACGAAGAGGCCGAGAAGTGACCCTCGCCGCGGCTCCAGCCCAGGGCATCTGGCGCTGGGCCTCGGCCTACCGCGAGCCCGTCGATCTCGCGCATCGTCTCTCCCTTGGCGAAGGGGGCACGCCACTGGTTGCGCTGCCGGGTCTTGCGCGTGCGCTGGACGTCACCGTTCTCTGGGTGAAGCGTGACGACCTGTCGCCCGGCGGCTCGCACAAGTCGCGCAGCCTGGCCTATCGCGTCTCGCTGGCGCGGCAGCGCGGAGAGCGCACGCTGCTGCTGTCGTCGTCAGGCAACGCTGCGGTGGCGGCCAGCCTGTACTGCGCCGCGGCAGGCCTGCGCCTGCTGGCCTTCGTCTCCCCCGACACCCCCGCAGTGAAGCTCGCCGCACTGCATCGCCAGGGCACCCTGGTCATCCGCACCGAGAAGCCGCGAAACCTCGCGCGCTACGCCAGTCGCGTCTTCGGCATCGCCAACCTCACGCCATCCCTCGACGATCTCTCGATCGAAGGCTTCAAGTCGATCGGGCTCGAGCTGCACGAAGCCGCGCCCGAAGCCACCGACTTCTTCACCTTCGCCACCAGCGGAAGCAGCTTCATCGGCGCGGCTCGTGCCGCCGTCTCAAGCGGATGGCGCGCGCGACTCCACGTGGTGGGGGCGGGCGCCGCTGGAGCCCTGGCCGGCGCGCTCGACCCCCGATTCGACGCAACGCAGATGGCCCGCTCGACCCTGGCGGGCCTCCTCGGCATCGACGAGTCTCCCCGCGCCGACGACGCGCGCGCGTGCGCCGCAACAAGTGGCGGACGCGGCTGGGTGGTGACCGATGACGAGATCGCCCAGGCCCACGGTTGGCTGGGCGATGCCGGCATCGACACCTCAGGTGAAGGGGCAGCCTCCATCGCAGCGGTGGCGCGCGCGCGCCGTGAAGGTGTGCTCGATGCGTCTGCACGCGCGGTGGTGCTGCTGTGCGGGCACGCGACACAATGGCGGGGCGAGCCCCGCCCCATCGACGCCGCCGACGTGTCGTCGTATCTCGAGCTGCGCGGGCTGCTCGCCGAACGATGCGGTCTCTCTCCGCTGGAGCGAGAATGACGCCCCCCATCGCAGCCTTCCCCGGCACTGTCGCCTACGTCGGCGTCGACCCCAACTACGCCCTCGGCCCCGACGCCTGGCTCGAGCGCTACCGCGTGGCCTGCCGCCACGAAACCCCTGCCGCCAGGCTCATGGCCCAGCGGGGCGTCGAGGTCTTCTGTCTCGAGCATCACCTCGATGGTGAAGCCCTCCCGAGCCGGGCCACGACAGGACTCCTGCAGCACCCGCAGGTGACGCGGTGGCTCACGAACGGCGACGCACGCCCTGACCTGCTGGTATTCAAACCGAATGCCCAGGCCGAGCAAGCCGCCGCAGCCCAGGGCCTTCGCATCCTCGGAGCACCCGCCGCCATCGCGCGCCCCGCCGAGAACAAGGTGGCCTTCTTCCGCCTGCTCGAACGCCTCGACCTCCCCCACCCCGCGTGGCGCGAGATCGACCCGTCGTCTGAATCCTACGAGACAATCACCCGCGACCTCGGACCACGCGTGGTGGTGCAAGGCGCCCACGGCTTCTCCGGGAAGGGCACGTGGCCCGTCGTCGATGCCGCGGCCTATGCGCTAGCCGCAGCCGCCCTCGGACGGCGCAAAGCAAAGGCCAGCCGCATGATCGAAGGCTCTCCCATGACCTTGAACGCCTGCGTTCTGGGCCCTGGACGCGTTCGCGTGGGACCACTCTTCCATCAGGTGACGGGCGCGCCATCGTGCACGCCCTATCCGCTGGGGGCCTGCGGCAATGACTGGACCTCGGTACCGCCCCCCGCGGAGGTGCGCGCCGAAGCCGCCCGCATTGCGCGAAGCGTGGGAACGTCGCTCTCTGAGAAGGGCTTCCTCGGCATGTTCGGTCTCGACTTCGTGATCACCGAATCGGGGAGCGTCGTCACCATCGAGTGCAACCCGCGACTCGTGAGCAGCGTCTCGATGGCCACCACCCTCGAGCTCGAACGCGAAGACGTGCCGCTGCTCGCATCACACATGCTCGCCACCGCCGGCCACGACGTGCCGGACGCCCCCGACATCGAGCACGGCCTGCGCGGCTCCCAGCTCGTGCTGCACAACCTCAGCGGTGCGTCCGCGCGCGTCGACGGAGCCCTCGAAGCCGGCCGCTATCGCCTGCGCGGGAACATCCTCGACTTCATCGCTCCCGCGCTCAAGCCCACCGAGTGCGTCGACGCAGACGACTTCCTCGTGCTGCCGGCTGCCGCCGGCCACACGGTGCAGGCGGCGGGAGAGTGCGCGCGGGTGCAGATGCGAGGAGGCCTCCTGCAGTTCCCCGACGGGCTGGGGAAGGGTCTGGGCGAGTTGACCCCGCAGGCCCGCGCCGTGGCCGATGCCGTGCAATCGGCGCTCTGTCTCACCCCCGTAAGCGAGGACACTTACGCAGATGACGACTGAGCCTGTGCCCTCGAGCACACCAGACACCGCCCCCCGCAACGAGGCCGCGCGGTGGCGCGAGAAGATACGACGCGACGAGTGGACCCTGCCCACCCCTGGCCTGGCGGAAGGCCATGCCCAGGCCAACCTGCTCGTTCTCCCCAGCCTCCTGGCCGATGCATTCGAGCGGTTCTGTCGCGAGAACCCGCGACCTTGCCCCCTTCTCGAACGACTTCCCACGGGCTCTCCCCACCCCCGCCTGATGGCCCGAGACACCGACCTGCGCACCGACGTGCCGCGCTACTGGGTGTTCGAGAACGGGGAGAAGGTTGCCGAAGCCGGCGACGTGCGCAGATGGTGGTGTGAAGACCTCACGGCCTTCCTGCTCGGCTGCTCGTTCACATTCGAATGGGCCTTGCAGCAGGCGGGCCTGCGCTTGCTCCACGTGGAGCAGAACCGCAACGTGGCGATGTACCGCACCAGCCTGCGCCTCGCAACCGTTGAACCCTTCGGCGGCACCATGGTGGTGAGCATGCGATGGTTCGAGCCCGCCCAGGCTGCCCAGGCCGCCCGGATCAGCGCGAGGTTCCCGCGCATGCACGGCGCGCCGGTGCACATCGGTGACCCCGCCGCCATCGGCATCGACGACATCGGCCGCCCGGACTTTGGCGACCCTGTCGAAGCGCCGCCGGGCTTCGTTCCCGTATTCTGGCCCTGCGGGGTCACCTCACAGACCGCGGCGCTGACGGCCCGTCCGCAGATCGCCATCTGCCACGCACCCGGGCACATGCTGCTGCTCGATCGCACGCATCACGAATTCGAGGAGAACACCGCCATCTCAGGGGCCTGAAGCGAAATCCCCGCCGCGCGCAGAACCTCGTCGACGATGCGCGCCGCGGCGTCCGGATGCCCCGCACAGGCCGACGCGCGCGCCATGCGAGCGCGCTCTTCCGGCTGATCGACGAGCCGTTCCACGACCGCCGGAAGCGCGGCGCGAGCCTCCGCGTCGAGAATCACCTGGGCGCCGCCCACCTTCTCGAGGGCACGGGCATTCTCGATCTGATGCCCACCCGCATGAGGGTAGGGAATGAGAATGGCGGGCAGCCCCCGCACCGTGAGCTCGGCCATGGTGGTTGCGCCGGCACGCGCGATGACGAGATCGGCGGCAGCGTAGGCACTCGCCATGTCCGCCAGGAAATCACGCCCATCCCAAGTGAGGCGGGCGTCACCGCCCAATGCCTGTACGGCGGCCTGGCGCACCGTGTCGTGGTCGAGACGCCCGGTGAGGTGAAGCACGTGCCAGTCACGCCCCTTCCAGCCGGGCAGCGCCGCCACCACTGCTTCATTCACGCTGCGCGCCCCCTGGCTGGCCCCGGTGACGAGAAGGCAGAACCGGTCCGGCGCGATGCCCAGGCGCGCTCGCGCCTCTTCACGGGTGCGCGTGATGATCTCATCACGAACCGGGTTCCCGGTGTTCACCGCCTTGGCGCCGAACGCAGGGGCCGTGGCCTCGAAGCTCACGCACACCTTGCGCGCCCGCAGCGAAAGCGCTCGCGTGGCCTTTCCAGGCACCACGTTCTGCTCGAGCAGCACGGTTGGGGTGAACGTGGCCCACGCCGCAAGATTCACCGGAACGCTCACGTAGCCGCCGCTGCCCACCACCACCTGCGGGCGGAACTGGCGCACGTGACGCAGCGCGCTCACCATGCCGACGAGGTTCTCGACGATGGCACGCATCGCCTCGAGGGGCTTGCGGCTCAGGCCACGCGCGCGCACGAAGCGGATGTCGAAGCCGGCGGCAGGTACGACACTGGCCTCGACGCCGCGCTCGGTGCCGATGAACAGGATGCGCGCCTCCGGGCATCGGGCGCGGAGCTCCTGGGCCACGGCGATGGCCGGGAAGATGTGCCCCCCCGTTCCGCCACCGCTGATGATGACGCGGGGCGCGCTCATCGACGGGCCCTTCGGCGCAGGCGCGTGGCGGGCACGAGACCGTAGCCCATGTCCTGGAACTTGCGGGCCAGGCTCTCGGTCTCGGTGGGCGGTGCCGCGATCTCCTCGCTCTCCTCCCGTCGCTCCTTGCGACGTGACGACACGTTGACCAGCAGGCCGACCGCCCCCA
Organism: Pseudomonadota bacterium; assembly: GCA_010028905.1. NCBI lineage: Bacteria > Pseudomonadati > Pseudomonadota > Pseudomonadota bacterium. The sequence goes on from RGZZ01000032.1 coordinate 9,991, forward strand.
TGGTGATGAGCAGCGAGGTTCCGCCGTAGCTGATGAACGGCAGCGGGATGCCCGTCAACGGCAGGGCGGCCGAGACGACGCCGATGTTCAGGAACGCCTGGAAGGCGATGGTGAAGCTCAGGCCCGCGGCCAGCAGGGCCATGTAGTTGTCACGCGAGCGCACCGCCACGCGCAATCCACGATAGAGCAGCATCAAGAAGAGGAAGAGCACCGCCAGGGTGCCGATGAGACCGAGCTCCTCTCCCACGATGGCAAAGATGAAGTCGGTGTGCTGCTCGGGCAGGTAGAAGAACTTCTGCCGGCTCTCGCCCAGTCCGAGGCCCCACACGCCACCCGAGCCCAGACCGATGAGCGACTGCACGATCTGGTACCCTTTGTCACCCGGGTCTCCGAAGGGGTTGAGGAAGACCAGGATGCGCTCGCGCTTGTACTGGTCCTTGCAGATCTGGCCGATCACGGCCACGAGGCCGAGACTCACCATTCCCGCCAGATGCGAGAAGCGCGCGCCCGACATGAACAGCACGCCCATGAACGCAGCCGCGATGACGAGTGCCGTTCCGAGATCCGGCTCGAAGTTGACCAGGAGGACGATCACGCCGAAGATGATGCACAGCGGAATGATGCGGGTGAACTGCTGGATCTTGCTCCCCCGACGGGCGAGACAGTCGGCCAGGTAGAGAACGAGGGCGAACTTGGCGAACTCTGAGGGCTGGAAGCCGAACGGTCCGATGGCGATCCAGCGACGGGCGCCGTTCACAACGATGCCGACGTGCTTCTCGAGAACGAGGGCGAGACCCGCCACGGACGCGAGCACCAGCGGCAGAGACCAGCCGCGGAGCTTCTCGAGATCGATGCGCATGGCGACCGACATGACGAACACCGACACCAGGGCCCACACGGCCTGGCGCTTGAGGAAGAAGTACGGATCATAGCCGCACTCCGCCGTGCCCGCGGCCGTGACGCTGCTTGCCGAGAAGACCATCACGAGCCCGAGGGTGAGCAGGGTGAAGACGATGACGAGCAGCCAGTAGTCAGGCGGCTTGTTCGTCTTGTTCAAGGCTTCCCTCCGACCGTGGAATGGCTGCCGCGTGTGCGCGGCAAGACGAGGCCCCCCACGCTTCTCGACGGCGAGCGCGCTCGGGCTGTGAAACGAGCGGGCCGCCGTTCATGGGGGCTTGAAATTTCTGCAATACTTTCGTGAAATCCTGCTGGCCGAAGAAGTTCACACCCGTTTAACAAGCGTCCCGGTGAAGTCGTGCTATAATACGAAAAAGGTCACAGGGGAGGGTACGCCATGATCAAGGCCACCGGCGCAGCACCGCAGGTCCCCCTGGGAAGCGCGCGACCTGCGCAGCCGACGACCACTGAGACGCCAGGCGCGCCCGCAGGCGACCGCTTCTCGCCCTCGCCTGCCGTTCCTCGCCTCGAAGAGGTCGTGGCCCGCCTCCCCAAGGTCGATCTGCATCGGCATCTCGAGGGTTCGATCACTCCCGAGACGTTCCTGAGCCTGGCGGAGAAGCACCAGATCGCCCTCCCCTCGCACGATCTCGAGACCCTGCGACCTTACCTTCAGATCACGCCCACCGACAAGACGCTGCTCGACTTCCTGAAGAAGTTCGACACCATCGGCCTCGCCTTCAAGAACAAGGAGGCGTGTCGCGACGCCACCGAAGGCGTCATCCGCGACGCCGCCCGGGACAACGTGAAGTATCTCGAGCTGCGCTTCTCGCCCATATACATGGCCGCGCAGTACGGCCTTCCCCTCGAAGATGTGATGGACGGTGTCGTGGAAGGGGTGGCCAACGCCTCGGCCGAGACGGGCACCAAGGTCGGCCTCATCGTCATCGTCGAGCGCCAGATGGGCCCAGAGAAGGCAAAGGTCGCCGAGCAGCTGGCCGAGCGATACAAGGACCGCGGCGTCGTGGCCCTCGACCTTGCCAATGACGAGTTCCACTTCCCGCCCGGACCGTACGCCGAGGTCTTCCAGCAGGCGAAGGCCGCGGGCCTGAAGGTGACCGTTCACGCGGGAGAGGCCGGCGGAGCCGACAACGTGCGCACGGCCATCGAGGCGCTCGGCGCCGATCGCATCGGACACGGCGTCCGCGCCCAGGAAGACCCCCAGGTCGAGCAGCTCGTGCGCGATCTGCGCGTCCCCCTCGAGATGAACCCCACCTCGAACATGCAGACAGGCGCCGCCAGCGGGTGGGACACCTATCCGCTGCAGCGCTTCTACAAAGAGGGGATCCCGGTCACCATCAACACCGACGACCCGGCGGTCAGCGGCATCACCCTTTCACACGAGTACCAGACGGCAGTCGAGCAGTGCGGCCTCTCGGTGGAGGGACTCGAGACCGCAATCATGAACGCGGCCGACGCGGCGTTCCTCCCCGCCGACGAGAAGCGCGCGCTCTCTTCGCTGCTGCTGCGCGAGATCGCCGACGTCGAGGCGTGGCGACTGAGCGCACACTGAGCGCCCCCACAAGACGCCCGGCGCAGCGGGCCGCGGGTCAGTTCTTGCTGAGCGGAACCTTGCCGTCGTGGATGACCACCCGGGCTCCCGCGTTCACCCGCTCGAACAGGTCCTCCACATCGGCGATGCGCATGCGCAGACAGCCATGCGAGGCGCGAGAGCCCACGGTCCACTCCGCGTTGGTGCCGTGTATGCCCACGGCATTCGAGTCGAGGCCGATCCAGCGCGTGCCCAGGGGATTTCCCGGCCCCGGCGGCGTGACCTTGGCCTCGCGGGCCCAGAGCGAGCCCTTGGGGGGGATCCAGGTGGGGTTTCGCTCGAGGAATGTGATGCGGTACTTTCCCGTGGGCGTGGGATAGGCGGGCATTCCGCACGCAATGCGATACGTCTTGACCTTCTTGTCGTCATCGTAGAGGGTCAGGGTGAAGGTCGAGAGGTCGACATCGATGCGCGGCGACAGGCGAGCGACCGTGGCCAGGCCGAGCGCGCCATCGACGTCGAGGGCCGATCGCGCCTGGAAGTGCTGCAATGCCTTCTCGGTCTCATCGTCGAACACGCTCGTGAGATGACCCTTCTCGAGGTCGCCCTTCTGCGACAGGCGCTTCTGCAAGGTCTCCACATCCTTGCCGCGCGCCCCCCGCGTTGCGGGACGAATGCCGAACGTCTCGACCGTGTCGACCAGGAAGGACCAGTCCTTGCGGACCTTCCACCCCGCCTTGTCCTCGACCTCGAGCGCAATCTCGCGCGTGCCCTCAGGCAGGCCCTCGGCCTGGAAGCGCACCTCTCCCCCTGACGAAGGAAGGCTCAGTGCGTGCTCCTTGCCGTCGACCACGAGCACGGCGCGCTGGATGCCGGAACCGGTTTCAGTGACCCGCGCCCGCAGGGTCACCGTAGGGTCGAGCTTGATCACCGCGTCCGGCGCGGGATAGAGATCGCTTACAGCGGGGGGAGCCAGGTCGCACATCACAGTGCGCACGAGGGTGGCGCGGTTGCCCGCGAGATCGACGGCATCGATGCGGATCTTGTTGTCGTCGTCACCCATGTTGGCCGTGGCGGTGAACTGGCCGCTGGCGTCGGCCTCGACGGTGGGAACCTCGTACGCGTGTCCGGGCGCGGTGACGCGCAGGCGCAGACGCGCGTGCGGCTTGGTCCGCCCCGAGATCGCCGCCTTGCGGTCTTTCACGATGGCCCCCACAGCGGGCGCCTCGAGGGTGATGACCGGTGCGGTAGCGTCGACTGTGACGCTCCACTCGTGATCGACCCTGCGCAGCCCCAATACACCCCGAAGCTGGAGTGCCACCCGATGAGACCCGTTGGAGAGGCCGTCTGCGCGAGCCACGACCTCCCCCTGGTCGGCTCTGACCTCGGTGGCGACAGGCTTGCCGTCTACCAAGAGCACCGCGCTGGCCGCGCGCCCCTCGTAGTGCGCCGAGAGTGCGAGCTGCCGCTTGTTCGTGAACGTGCCGTCAGCCGGAGAGACCCCTTTGACGCGCAGCGCGCTCATGGCAAAGGCCGAAGCACCGCCGAGCGCGAGGCAGAGCGCCACAGCGACACCCTTGAGCAGGGAGACCCGGGGAGTGGGAGCGGTGTCCACGGTAAAGGCTCCTCGCGCAGCAGTTGACGACGTGGGGGGCTCACACATCTTCTGTAAGAATATTCAAAATCCTCTGAAAGCCCCGTCAATGCACGATTATTTCGGGCTCAACGGGAACCGTGGACAGCCATGTGAAACAAGGGTGACCCGGACGGGTCTTACCCTGCATCTCGAAGCACCCAGGAGAACGCCTCCCATGCAAAAGCCTCGCGTCCTGCTCAGCCTCCTTCTCGTCGTGAGCGCCCTCGTGAGCGTCATGCCCCCCGCCCCCGCCCAGCTGGTCACCGTCTCACGCGACTATCGCGTTGCGGCGGTCGACGCCACGCACCACCGTATCTTGGTGATGGCCACCGACTCCGACAAGGACGAGGGGAGCGTGCTGGTGACGCCGGAGACGAAGCTGTTCGTGCTCGGAAAGGAGCTCCCGAACTTCACCTGGCGGCTCCTGCGACGCGGGATGACGATCACCGTGAACGGGGGCTATACCTGGGACATGAAGGTGAAGGCCCGCCAGATCTACATCTGACCGCTCTCAGTGCATGGCACTGACGCGAACAGAAGGCCGGTCGCGCGCCGGCAGAGAAACGTGCAGGCCATGAAGACCGAACGGATACGCCTTCTATCTCTTGACGTCGTGCAGCTCGACCTGACACGCAACAAGGTGCGTCTGGCCTACGCCATCCGAACGCCCGTGGGAGACAACCACGGGGACGCCGAGATCACCCTCGACGCGCCTGCGGCCATGATCGACGCTGTGCTCGAAGCCGCGCGCGCCAAGGCAGCACTTCTCTCAGAGGTCTTCAGCGGTCGCAAGACCTCGTCTGACCACTACCAGATCGCAGACTATCGCGTCACCTGCGACCGCATCGCCCCCCTTGTCGCGCGCGTCGCCGCCGCTGCTGCCCGCCACGGCCTCACCCCGCTCTCCCCAGAGGAGCGAACAGCCCTCGAGACCGACGGGGTGCACCTCCTGCGCGCCGAGCTCGACCCCGAGGGGAAGGCTGATGACGCCCGTGCAGAGATCCTCCGCAGGAAGGCCGAGCTCTGCCTCGACGGCGCCGACCCTGCGGCGGCGCGCCTCCAGATCGAGCGCGCCTTGAAGCTGCGCCCCGACGATCCGGCGCTGCACCAGCTGGCCGAGCGGTGCGGCCCAGCAGCCTGATCCGTCAACGCCGGGCCAGGACCTTTCGGCGCATCGGCGAAGGACCGGCAGCCCATCGGAAGAGAACCATCCCGGCCGATGCAACCGCCCACCTGGGCGCACCGCCCGGTCGACATCACAAGGTCGATCACAGGGCACCGTAAGGAGCAGAGAGACACATGTGCGGGATCGCGGGAATGCTGTACGACCGTCGCAGACAGGTCGAGCTCGACTGGGCCGCGCTTTCGGCCGCGCTCGCCGCGCTGCGCGAGACACCGCTCGACGCCGCCGATCATCGGCCCTTCGACGCGATCATGGCACGGTTCGAGGCGCTATCCGCCGACCTGCGTGAGTTCTCCACCTTCGAAGCGCTGCGCGCCAACGCCGAGCGCCACACGCTCCTGGAACAGGCAGGGGCCGCCCTTGCGCAGTGGGAGCAGACCTCGCACATCGCAGTGCTCGAAGCCAGCGTGAACACAGAGCTGCTCGAGCGCTGGAACGCGGTCTGGCTGCGCGCGCGCGATCTCGCGTGGCAGATGGAGCGCGACGTGCTCGAGTCGCTGCGCCAGGTCGACGCCCTTCTCCCCCCTGCAACCAACGGCAGCAAAGCCGCTTTCGAAGCCTGGAAGCTGGCTGCCATCCTCGAGAACATCGGCCGGCTGGAGGTTCGCGGACGCGATTCGCTGGGGCTCTCGATCATGTGCACCTTCCCCACGCAGGCGTCCCTCCAGGCGTTCGAGAGCGAGCTCGAGGCACAGGGCCTGAAAGAGCGCTACCAGGCGCGAACGGCCGTGGCCGACTTCGTCGACTCCGCCATTGCCCTCGACGCCGCGCAGCCTTCTCCGAGCCTGGTGTTCACGTTCAAGGTTGCGCTCGAGGTGGGCGCGCTGGGCGACAACGTGGCGCATCTGACCCAGACCATCCGCGGCGACCTGGTATTCTGGCTCGCCTGTGGGGCGTCATCGACCGAGACGAACATGTTCTCGCACACCCGCTGGGCCTCGAACGGCATCATCAGCGAACCGAACTGCCACCCGGTCAACAACGAGACCCTCGGGGCAGAGACAGGGGCCGCACCATCAGAGAGCGCCCCCTCGCCGTGGATCATGGCGGCCCTGAACGGCGACGTCGACAACTACCAGGAGCTGCTCAAGGATCTCGCCCAGGAGACGGGGCGCGTGATCTCCCCGCGCATCACCACCGACACCAAGGTCATCCCGGTCGAGGTGGGGCAGCGTCTCGCAGAGAGCGGCGACATGCTCACCGCGTTCTGCCGCGCGGTCTCGAAGTTCGAGGGCTCGTTCGCCATCGCGCTGCACTCCACGTCCGACCCGCACCGCACCTGGCTGGCCCTGCGGGGCAGCGGTCAGGCCCTGTTCGTGGGTCTCGCCCGCCATGGCTATGTCTTCGCCTCAGAGCTCTACGGCGTGGTCGAGCAGACCGCGCGATTCATTCGAATGGACGGCACCACAGAGCGGATTCCCGGCGATCCCTCGAGTGCGGGGCAGATCTTCGTTCTCGATGCCCGCGCCATCGACGGTCTGTCCGGCATCGAGGCCTACGCCTTCGACGGCACACGCCTCGCGCTGACGCCCGAGACGGTGAGAACCGCAGAGATCACCACCCGTGACATCAACCGCGGCAGCCACGAGCACTTCCTGCTCAAGGAGATCTCCGAGTCGCCCGTATCCATCGAGAAGACGCTGCAAGGCAAGTTCTTCCTCGGCGACGCGACCGCGCGTTTGAACCTGGGAGAAGAGGTCTTCCCAGAAAAGGTGGCCGCGCGCATCCGCGACGGTTCAATCCGGCGCGTGGTGCTCATCGGACAAGGCACGGCGGCCATCGCCGGAAACGCCATCGCGTCGATGATGGAGCGAAGCCTCTCCGGCGCGGCGGTATCGGTGACGTCGGTGAAGGCCTCGGAGCTCAGCGGCTACGGCATGAACGCCGATATGCGCGACACGCTCATCGTCGCCATCTCGCAGAGCGGCACCACCACCGACACCAACCGCACCGTCGACATGGCGCGCACGCGCGGAGCGGCGGCCATCTGCATCGTGAACCGACGCAACTCCGACCTCGTGTACAAGGTCGACGGCGTGCTCTACACGAGCGACGGACGAGACATCGAGATGTCAGTGGCCTCAACCAAGGCGTTCTACAGCCAGGTGGTGGCAGGCTATCTCATCAGTCTCGAGCTCGCGCTGCTGCTCGGCACCCTCTCCGAGGCCCAGGTGCACGATGAGCTGGCCGAGCTGCAGCGTCTCCCGGACAAGATGCGACATGTGCTCGCAAATCAAGACCCCATCCGCGAGCTGGCCGAGCACTGGGCCACGAAGCGCCGTGACTGGGCGGTGGTGGGCAGCGGCTCGACCCGCGCTGCCGCCGAGGAGATCCGGATCAAGCTCTCGGAGCTGTGCTACAAATCCATCGCCACCGACTTCATCGAGGACAAGAAGCACATCGATCTGTCGAGCGAGCCGCTCACCCTGGTCTGCGCCGCGGGCCTTCCTCTCATGGCCCTGCGCGACGCCGTCAAGGAGGTCGCGATCTTCAAATCGCACAAATCGGTGCCCATCGTGGTGACCTCAGAGGGATTCGACGCCTTCGAGCCCTACGCCGCCGGCGTGATCTACGTGCCTCGCGCCTCGGAGAACGCCTCGGCCCTGCTCAACACCATCGTGGGGCATCTCTGGGGGTACCACTGCGCCCGCGCCATCGACCGCGGCGCGGCACAGCTGCGTCACGCCCGATCCGTGGTGGTGAACCTGCTCGCCTCGAACCAGCCTGAGACGCTGGGGGCCTTCGACAAGCTGCGCACCATTGCGCGCAACGTTCACGGCGACATGGCCAGAGGTCTGTACAACAGCTCGCTGTCTGTCGACACGGGGGCCATGCTCTCGACCCTGTTCAGCTTCATCCGCGGGCAGCGCTCGCTCGGTCAGTTCAGTGCCGAGTTCCAGGCGCAGGGAACGCCCGGACGGCTTCTCGAGGTTCTGGTGACCAACCTGACACAGGCCATCAACGAGCTGTCTCGCCCCATCGACGCCATCAAGCACCAGGCCAAGACCGTCACGGTGGGCATCTCGCGAACCGAGGAGTCGTACGAGGGCGTGCTCTTCGAGACGTTGCGCGCCTGCAACGCCACCATCGATTCCGTGCCCTACCGCGATCTGGTGATGCTGCGCGCCATCACGCCAGCCGTTCGCGCCGTGGCGGGCTGCACGACCTACGAGGTGCGCGGGTTGGGCACCCTCGGACAGCCGCTCCCCGAGAGCACGGTGCGCGCGCAGTCGAAGAAGGGCGTCTCCGGAGACCTCATCTCGCGCGCCGACAGCACGCACGCGCTTCACGGAACCAAGGAACAGGTGGTTCGCAACCGGGCCCTGTTCATCGGTCTGGGCCGCAAGGATCAGCGTCCGATTCTCATCGTTCCGCTGCTGCCGTCAGGACAGGTCGAGCGCCTGGTGCTGCTGCACCTCGAGTTCGCCGATCAGATGGGCCTCGATGAGAAGGCCGCCCTGCTGAGCGGCACGCAGCGCTACGAAGATCTGCGCAGCCAGATCACGGAGACCGATCTCGAGTGGACCGACGCCCTGCTCGAACCGCTTACCGTGGCACAGCTGGTGACGGCGCCGGTCGAGAAGCTGGCCGAGCACGTCATCAGCCACGCACTCACCCACGCGCGCCCCTGAGCCCCTGGCGTCAGCCCGGAGGCGCAGCCTCGGCAGAGGCCTCCTCGATGAGGCGGGCACGCAAGGCGAAGAGCCGCTCAGAAAGCCCCACCCAGTAGATGTCGGCGTTGACGAAGCGCTTGTGCTCCGCGCGCAGACACGACAGCTGCGAGAGCGCCCGCGCACGCACGGCCGAGAGAGGCGGGGCTTCATACACCCTGCGGCCCGCCTTGATGACCGGAACGAGCAGCGGTTCGATGCGAACTCCCCGAGACACCCTGCGCGGAGGATAGAGCCAGGTGGCATGCCGTGTGCGAACGGTGCCGCGCAGGCTGCTGAGGTCTTCATCGTCGAGGGCGATGATGTCTCCCGCGAAGAGCCCTTGTGCGTCGAAGGTGCGCCACACCTGCTTCACGCCCGGCGTTGTGGTCTTCTCCGGGTTCGATGACACCTTGATGCGAGGCACCATGCTGCCCTCGCTATCGGAAGCCGCCACCAGCTTGTAGACCCCCCCGAGGGCCGGGGCGCTGTGAGACGTGACGAGGCGAGTGCCCACTCCCCAGACATCGATGCGCGCCCCCTGGGCTCTGAGGTTGTGGATGATGTGCTCGTCGAGGTCGCTCGATGCAACGATCTTGATCTCGGGGAAGCCCGCCTCGTCGAGCAGTCTGCGCGCTTCCTTCGAGAGGTAGGCCAGGTCTCCAGAATCGATGCGGATGGAGCGCAGATGATGCCCGTCGGCCTCCATCTCGCGAGCGACCCGTATGGCATTGGGCACGCCGCTCGTGAGCGTGTCATAGGTGTCGACGAGCAGGGCTGTATCGTCGGGGTAGGCCTTGGCGTAGGCTCGGAAGGCCTCGATCTCGGAGTCGAACGCCATGATCCAGGAGTGGGCCTGGGTTCCCGACACGGGAATGCCGAACTGCTGACCAGCGCGCACGTTCGAGGTCGCGGCGCAGCCTCCCACGTACGCGGCGCGAGACGCGCTCATCGCACCGTCAACGCCCTGCGCGCGGCGAAGGCCGAACTCGAGCACCAGCCCCTCGTCACCGGCAGCATGGCATACACGTGCAGCCTTGGTGGCGATGAGGGTCTGGAAGTTCACGATGTTGAGCAGAGCGCTCTCGATCAGCTGCGCCTCGGGCATGGTGGCCGAGACCCGCATCAATGGCTCGCCCGGGAACACCACCGTCCCTTCCTCGACCGCACTCACGTCTCCCTTGAACCGGAAATCGCGCAGATAGGCGAGAAAGCCATCGTCAAAGCGGCCGAGCCCCCTGAGGTAGTCGATGTCAGCCTCGGTGAAGCGCAATGACGTGAGGTAGGCGAGTGCCTGTTCGAGCCCCGCAGCGACACAGAACCCTCCGTCTTCCGGAACCCGCCGGAAGTAGAGGTCGAAGACTGCGCGCTGATGGGAATGGCCACAGGAGACATAGCCGCCCATCATGGTGAGCTGATAGAAGTCGGTGAGCAGCGCAGATGTGTCGAGGTTCATGGGCCGATGGATTCACGCATCTGCTGACGCGCCCCTTCACATCACCTCGAACCGATGCGATCGGCCGTCTCGAGACAGTGCGTGAGCCTGGTGGAGGCACCTCCCACGCGAGTCGCCACACCATCGGCTCGCGAAGCGCCGCGCGCGGCATGTGAGTTTTTTTGAACTACGGGGAAGGATAAATGACGTGAATCGTCGTAAGGTAGCACCTCCGAATTAATCCTTTGGGATGAGTAGAAGATGAAAAAGCGTAAACCAATCAACATGGCCGCCGTGCGTTCCGCAATCGGAATGCGCGTGCGCGAAGCTCGTGAAGCCGCAGGCATGTCGCAGACAGTGCTGGCCGGACAGGTTGGATACACGGCAGCGAATCCTGTGAGCAAGCTCGAGCAGGGGCAGATGGCAGCGCTCGACGTGGCGCGCCTCGCTGCCATCGCCCGCGCCTGCGATGTCGAGCTCGAGTGGCTCGTGGAGCCCGCGGCGAAG
>RGZZ01000033.1 GCA_010028905.1 Pseudomonadota bacterium
CAGCATCCCGACGCGAGGGCCGGGCTCCTCACCCATCCGGAGAAGATCGAAGGCGCGGTGGAGGAGATCCTCCGCTACGACAGCCCATCGCAGATCGTGAGTCGCTACGCTGCGGAAAGCCTGGAGATCGGCGGTCGCACGATAGAAGCAGGGCAGGTCTTGAACCTCTGCGTCGGCGCCGCCAACCGAGATGAGGAGCGATTTCCCGAGCCCGACCGCTTCGACATCGACCGCGCCGACAACCGACACCTGTCGTTCGGGCGCGGCATCCACACCTGCCTGGGGGCCTTTCTCGCCCGACAGGAGGCCTGCATCGCCATCGCCGAGGTGCTGCGGCGATGGCCCAGGGCCGTGCTCCTCGAGGTGCCGCAACGCACCCCCACGGTGGGCTTCCGCCGCCTGCGATCGCTGCGGGTCGGCCTTGACGGACCGAGCGCCTCGGCTGGAGGAACGCGGGTGCGGCTGGCCCGGATCGACGACATGGCCTTCGTGCGTGACCTGGCCGCCCAGAGCGTTCCCTTTGGCATACCGCCCGGGCGCGACGCCCTCGGCGACGAGGTCTCGGCGCATGTGCGCAACAGCTACGCTGACCTCGAGCAGACGTTCAACCAGAGCCCGGACTTCGTCATCTTGATCGCCGAGGAGAGCGGTGAGCGCCTGGGGTACATCATGCTAGACTTCGCCCAGGTGGAGGCCGCCACCGGCGAGCGCCAGTGCTTCATCGTAGACCTGGCGGTGCGGCGAGACGCCTGGGGCCGAGGCACCACCCACCGCCTCATCGAGAAATCGGCCCAGATGACACGAGCTCGTGGACTGAAGTACCTCGTGGGCCACGTGTCGGCCAACAACCGACGCACCCTCGACCTGGCTCTCGGCGATCTCGATTTCACCGTCGAGCGCATGCAGATCGTGAAGCGCTGCGACTGAGAAGGCCACAGGTCGTTCCGTGTCCCCGGCGAGCTCTGGCCATCGCGCCGGGAGGCCCGCATGAGAGGAGCGCGACATGCACCGCCAGAAGCAACCCTGCGGTTCCTACCCACGCACGGCGGTGTGCGCCACACGCGCACCGTGATGCCGCGACGAAAGAGGTGTCTCCATGAAGTCGAAACTCCCGAGCATCGTGCTCGGCCTGCTGATGATCGCAGGCGCAAGCCTCACCGCCCCGACCTTTGCCAAGCCCTCTGCCGCGCCCCCGCCCCCGGACTACTTCCCCATCAAGGACGGCTACTGGTGGAAGTACAAGACCACCAACCTCGACACGAAGGCCAGCAGCGAATGGAAGCTCTCGGTGCTCGGCACCGAGAAGGGCGATGATGGCGCGTCGCTCTCGAAGCTCGAGGTCGACACCGGCAGCATGAAGACCGACGAGTGGTACTCAAAGCCCAAGGGCTGGGTGATGAAGCACCGCATCGAGTACCCGGCGAACAACATGAAGGGCACCTACACGCCCCCCGACAAGTACCTCATGAACCCCCTCACGCCGGGCGCCACCTGGGACTGGTCCGGCAAAGGCATGATGGACGTCGAGGCCAGCCACAAGGACACAGTGAAGGGCGCCGAGACCGTGACGGTGCCCGCAGGCAAGTTCACCTGCATGCGCGTCGACACCGAGACCGTGCAGGGAGGGCAGCCCGTGCACAAGACCTACTGGTACGCCAACTTCATCGGACTGGTGAAATCGCAGACCGAGAGCGGCAACGTGAAGAACCAGTCTGAGCTCGTCGATTACAGCTTCAAGAAGAAGGGCTGAGGCGCGTCGAAAACGCCCGCCTGAGAACGAAGAAGGCGCGGAGCCTCTCGCTCCGTGCCTTCTTCACAAGCCCAAGATGAAACCCAGGCGTGGTCTACTTGTCGTTTCCGAGCGCCATGATGGCCATGCCGGCGAACATGCCGCCGATCATCACCACGGGCCCGTACGGGGTTCCCAGCGCGGGTCCCGCCATGATGCTGCCGAACATGACGCCCATGCCCGCCAGCTGGATGGCCTGGTTCTTGCCCGACTTGCTCGCGGGCTGCGCGCCGCTGAGGCTGACGAGATCGGTGGGCGTGCTGCTGACGGTGGTGTTCGGTGCCGCGCTCGCCGAAGGCGACGCGGTGCGCGCGATGTTCGCGGTGACGGTGGGACGAAGTGCAGACGTGCAGATCATGTTCGTAGACCCTCCAAAGCTTGTTATCCCCTGATGACCCCATCGTAGAGAGACGCACTGGATAAAACCTGAAACGCCGGACCACGCCATCGAAAGGACCCGAAGAGAGATGCCTGATTCGCCCCGCACGCAAGAGCACAGACCGAATGCGCGCTTCTGGCGGCGCCCCCGCCCGACCCAGGTCATCAGCGTCGTGGCCTTGCTGCTGTGCGGCCTCTTGGCTGGATGCGGCGCTGGAGGCGCACTGGGCGGCTTCACCGCAACGGCTCTTGTACCATGGCTCGTCGTGATGAGCCTCACCGGGTTCCTCGTCGGATGCGGCAGCAACGCAGGCAGCAGCAGCAGCGGCTCTCCGCTGACCGAGGCGTCAGCCCTGCGTGGCGTGGCGCTGCGATTCCTGACCTCACCCGCAAAAGCCACGGCCTCTCACACCGAAGCGCTGACGCCCCTCACCCCAGCCCCACAGGTCGCTGTCATCGATTCCGCCGGGCGAATCGTCACCGCTTCTTCCGAGGCCATCACCGTGACGCTGGGCGACAACCCTGGCGGCGCCGTGCTCTCTGGTACCACCACGGTGAACGCGGTGAACGGCATCGCCACGTTCACCGATCTGCGCATCAGCCGCGCCGCTGTGGGATACACCCTCATCGCCTCGTCGGGTGCGCTCGCCTCGAGCACCTCGACGCCGTTCGCTGTGGCCTCTCTGTCGCTTGCCTTCGCGAGCCCGTCGTCACGTCACGACCAGGTCGTCACCGCCTTCCCGGACATCGTCACCGGACAGGTAGAAGGCGACTTCAACGGCGACGGCAATCGCGACATCGCCATCGTCTCCACCGGCTACGGCAGCAGCGGGTCAACGGTATCGATTCTGCTCGGCGACGGGACGGGACAGCTCTCGACGCCCGTCCCCGTTGCCTTCACCGCCAACAGCCTGAGCCTCGATCTTGCCATGGCCGACGTGAACGGCGACGGTCGTCTCGACCTCATCTCCACGCAGATCCTTCAAGCCGGGAACCCCGCTGTAGGCAACGTGCAGATTCTCATCGGCAACGGCGATGGCACCTTTCAAGCCCCCGCCAACCACTTCGTCGGGGGCAGCCCTACCGGGGTGACGACGGGGCACTTCCACAGCAATCAAAGCCTCGACATCGCTGTCTCGCTCTACAACGGCGGCTTCGGAACCGCACTCGGTGCCCTGGCAACCCTCATCGGCGACGGTACGGGAAGCTTCGGTGCGCCGACCTACACGGGCCAGCCCGCGGATGTCGGATACATCACGGCGGGTGACTTCACCGGAGACGGGCACGAAGACCTGGCGTTGACGTATGCCCCGGGCAGCTCTGGAACGATTCAGCTCTACCCCGGCAACGGCGACGGCACATTTGCCGCACCCGTCAATACGACGCTGCCCACCATCAAGAGCTACCGCCTGATTCCGATTCGACTCAACAGCGGCCCCAATCTCGATCTGCTCTCGGTCGACGGCAACGGCAGCCTATATGCGCTCCTTGGAAACGGGAATGGCACCTTCGTGGTTCCTCCCGCGCTGCCCGTAGGCCTGAACTCGTACGGGGTCGGAGCAGGCGACCTGACAGGCGACGGTCGAGCAGATGTGGTGGGTGTGAGCTACAGCCCCCTGACCCGCCTGTCGATTCTGATCAACAACGGCGACGGCACGCTTGCACCTGCCATCGAGTCGGCTATCGGAGGTGGCGGACAATCGATTGCGACTCAGCCTGCAGTAGGCGACCTCACGCACGACGGGAAAGCCGATGTCGTCGTCACGCACATGAACGTCCTGTCGGTGCTCACGGGCAACGGTGACGGCACCTTCGTTCAACCGCCGCAGGTGCCGGCCGTGGCTCAGGTGGTGGCAAGCGCGCTCGTCGACGCTGACGGCGACAACCATCCAGACCTGCTCACGGTGGGGGATGGCGGCGCCTTCGGCTTCTCGCACGGCAACGGTGACGGCACCTTCACATCCCTCTCGAGCACGACGATTGCCCCGAGCGCGACAAGCCTTGCTGTAGGCGACCTCAACCACGACGGCAGACCCGATGCGGTGGTGACGTCAAGCCAGAGCACCATCAACGTGCTGCTCAACGCCGGTGGCGGCAGCTTTCAGCCGCAGACCGTTCATTCGAAATACACCGCTTCGAGCGCGGTGCTGGCCGACGTCAACCACGACGGCAACCTCGACATCATCGCGTCGACCGCGGCTGCCGCGAACGGTGGCAGCGAGATCATGGTCATGCCAGGCGACGGCCGAGGTGGCTTCGCCAGCACGCCTATCGAAACCCCCACAGCCTCCGGCCCATCAGTCGCCGCCGTGGGCGACCTCGACGGTGACGGCAACCTCGACGTTGCGGTGGCCAGCTACGGCACGAACACGGTGCAGGTTCTCTTCGGCAACGGCGACGGCACGTTCACCGCACCGCTCAATCTCAACGCGAGCAGCCCCTCTGGGGTCATCGTGGGCGACTTCAACGGCGACGGCCACCCCGACCTCGCCGTGACCCAGACCAACACGTCTGCGGGAAGCGTGGCCATCATGCTGGGCAACGGCAATGCGCGCACCTTCGCCCTCGCCCTCACGCCTGTGGCCACGGGCGTCAACGCCGTGGGCGGAGTCGCCATCGACCTGAACGCCGACGGCACGCTCGATCTGGTCATCGGCTCACAGACCGGTTCTGACGTGGTGGTGCTCATCGGCAATGGCGACGGCACCTTCGCGGGGGCCACGCTGATCGCCACCAACGCGCCGAGCGGCCTTCCCGCGGTGGCCGACGTCAACGGCGACGGCAAGCTCGACATCGTGAGCCCCGACCTCACCCAGGCTACGGTGACGGTGAACCTTCACCGGTAGCACTGATCTCGATAACCGCCATGTCGCGTAGCCCGCGCAGGCGGTTGATGAGGTCGATGAGCGTCTTCATCACGCCGTACTTCTGCTTGACCGCGCGATTCACCGGTTCGAGAAGCGATGCGTCTGCGACGACAGCGTGTGCGCTCACCGCGGTACCCGTGACGCGGCCTGCAGCCGTGCAGGGCGCCAGCGTGACCCGCCCGTTGTTGCGGATGCGCTTCACTTTTGCGCTCTGTGCTCCGGTGCGCATGTAGATGCGCTCGCCCTCGACCACGAACCACATGGGCGTGGCCACCTCACGACCGTCGCGACGGCGGGTGACGAGGCTGAGATACTTCTCTTGGCGGAGCGCGGTGAACGGGCCGCTTGTAGCGACGATGCCGCGCTCGCGGGACGAACGACCGGACGATGGATCGATCATGCTCACGACGGGGGCAGGCTCCTCTACTTTTCTGCGTCTTGCCACGCCTGGCTTGCAGATCCCTCCACCTTCCTTCAAGATCTGTTCAACCCCGTGACGTAGCCTGTCGACCATGGAAACCACGAATTCGATGTTCTCTCGGGGATACGCGCTGCGTGAGCGCCTCCCGCTGAAGGCCGGCCTGCGCTCCGATCTGGCCACTGCGGGCCGCTATCGAATCGAGGTCGACGGACGTGCGAACGATGTCGACCTCTTGATGCATGACGGCTTCGTCGACCCGATCACCGCCGCCGACACCTTCAGCTTCAGCCACATCCGTCCCGAATCGCTGCGCGCGCTCCGCAAAGAACCAGCGTCACTGCTCACACAAGACGACTATGCTGTGCCCATCTCCCTGCGACGCCAGGTTCCCGGCGAGGAGACGGGGGCAGATGCCCGTGGTAATGGAGCCCGCGCCGAGACGAGAACACTACCGTGAGCTGACCACCGCCACCGGACACGGCGCCTTGGCAAGCAGCGCCTCGACGCGACGTCCGAAGAATGCGCGCCCGCTGATGGGACGCAGATTGCTGCCCACCACCACGAGATCGATGGCGTGGGCTTCGATGAACTCGATGATGGCCTGCTCCGACGTGCGCCCGACGAGCACGCGGGTGTCGACCTGGGCGCCGAAGCCACGGCCGAGATCGGCCTGGCCGTCGATGATCTCCTGGGCGATGTCGACGAGGTTGCGCATCTGCTCCTCGGTCATCATCTCCTCCGGCGAGGTGGTCACCACATAGACGATGGTCACGAGCGCCTCGAGGTGCGCCGCAACGCTGCACGCCACCTCGACGGCGTGACGGCTGTACTCGGTGCCGATGGTGGGCACCAGCACGTGACGAAGGGGCGTCTCGACCGCGCTGTCGCTCCCTCGCACCACGACCGTGGCGCAAGGCGCCTCCTGAACGACCCGGTCGACGATGGAGTTGAACAGCGCGCCAGAACCCCGCTCATCACGCGTGGCGCCCAGTACGAGCAGCTGATAGCCACGTCGCGCCTCGGCCAGAATGATGTCGGCCACGTTTCTGCCCTTCACCGTCCGGCTCTTCACGCCGCGTGCGTCGACATTGCGTGACACCGCATCGACCGCCTGGCTCGCGTCCGTGCCGTCATCGCCCGTCTCGGCATAGAGCGCCGTGACCTCGAGGGGAACGCGATGCCCCAGGTGGCTCACCAGCTGCGCGCCCAGCTGAACATTCTCGCCACCGCGACTGGGAACGAGCACGCGATGCAGGTTGCGCACGAAGCTGAACCGCGCCTGTTCCTCGGCCTTCAGGCGTGCGGCTTCCTCATCCCCCATGGTCACGTGCGCAAGCATGATTCGCAGCAGCGGCGGGGCGATGAGCGACGTGACGATGGCCACCACCACGATGATGCTGTACATGTCCTGCGTGAGCACGCCCGCTGACAGACCGATGGTGGCCACGATGATCTCCATGGCGCCTCGCGCGTTCATGGCCGACCCGAGAGCCAGCGCCTCCCAGTGAGACAAACGCCCGAGACGCGCTCCGATGTAGACCCCCACGAACTTTCCGATGCACGCGATGGCGAGCACCAGCAGGCAGACCCCGAACACCCGCGGCTCCGTCAGCTTGATGAGGTTGACCTTGAGACCCGCGGCCCCGAAGAAGACGGGGGCAAAGAAGCCCGCGGTGATGATCTCGAGGGCATGACCGGCCTCGCGACTGAATCGCGGAGCCTGCCCCACCAGAATGCCCGCTGTGAACGCCCCGAGAACCGGCTCGATGCCCATGGCCGCCGTGAGGGCGGCGCCCAGCAGCGATACCACAAGCAGCGTCGTGAGCGAGGCGTTGTGCCCCCCGAAGGTATTGTCGACCCACAGCAGCAGGCGTGACATGAGCGGGCGGCCCACGGTGAGCGCCAGGGTGACGAACACCACAGCACCCGCCATGGCAAGCAGGGGGCGCTGCGCCGAGAAGGTTCCCGACGCCAGGGCGGTCACCATCGACAGCAGCACCCAGCCCACCGTATCGTCGGTCATGCCCGCGGCGAGAACGATCTGTCCGATGTCTCGGCGCACAAGCCCCATGTCAGCCAGCACCTTGGCAATGACGGGAACCGCGGTGATGCTCATGGCCGTGGCGATGAACAAGCTGAAGACGAAGCGCTTGTCCGGCGCGACCAGGAAGCTGTCGGGCAGCACCTGCCCCAGGGCATATCCGGTCACGAATGTCACCGTGATGCCGCAGCTGGAGATGAGCAAGGCCTTGCGCCCCTTGCTCACGATGAGGTTGAGATCGGTTTCCAGACCGGTCACGATGAGCAGGAAGAGCACGCCGAGCCAGGTTGCCACAGCCAGCAGATCGGCCTGCAGCTGCACCCGCGGGAAGAGGGCGGCCTGCAGGTCTGGAAAGAGCAGCCCGAAGAACGACGGTCCTAGCAATACCCCCGCCAAGAGCTCGCCTACCACGGGCGACTGCCGCAGCTTGCGGGCGGCCTCGCCCAACAAGCGGCTGACCAGCACGAGAATCGACAGCTGGATCAGAAGAATCAGAAGCTCATGATGTCCAAGTGGACGAAGAAGAGGCGGCGGCACGTTCAGAGGTACCGCCGACCCGTGAAGAATCGATTCAGGATATCAACGAACCTGATCGAGGGGAACCGACGGCTTGTAGACAAACGGGTGCGATGGCACCACGTTCCAGAGCGACGTGTCGTCAACGGCCTGGTAGCTCAAGCCGGCGCCAGCCCCCTTCACGCGCCCCTCCTCAACCACCATGTACTGGGGCGGAGCCGCCTGCTGCGAGGCCTGGTACTCTTCGAAGGCCTTGAAGCCGTTCCAGGTCGACAGCGCCATGCCCGCCATCGCGAGGGGAGGGAACACGGCACCGAAGGTCGCCGCAAAGCTCGTGACCAGGGAGTTCTTGAAGTACTGCGCGGCCTTTGACTTGTGTGCCGCCTGCTGCGTCGCGGTGTCAGCAAGGGCCACCTTCTGCACGTTCACCGAGCCGTTCTTGTCGGTGGGGATGCGACCCGCGGCGATTGCCTGACCGACCTCTGAGAGCGTGGTGTACGAAGCGCCGTTGGCCGTCCAGTAGGCGGCGGGACCTGGACCGGGCGCCTGGGGCTGGGGAGAGGTGGAAGGCTGCTGGGGGGTGGGGGCGCTCTGAGGGGCGCCGGGAATCGGGGGAGTGGCAAAGCCCACGGAATTCAACATGCGTTTCTATCTCCTGATCTGCGTTGTACTTCTCTCAAGACAATCAGGCTCCCTGTACAGGGGGACCACGTTAACGAATTGTTGCCGGAATGTACCGTGCTCGCGCATCCGACTGTTCACATCGCTGTCACATGTCGATGCGTGGGCTGCGCTATCATGTGGCCATGCAGCGTGTCAGTGGAAATCTCGGAGGGTCCCCCGCCCAGACGCAGTTCTGGGGGTGGCGCGGCCATGCCATGATCAATCGGGAGGCCGCAAGAGAGCTGCCCACCGATATGCCCGCTTTCTTCCGTGGTGGCGGCGACAGCCTCGAAGCCCTGGCCAGCCAGCCCGATCGCTGGAAGCTGCGGGGGCTCCCCAACCTCGACGTCGACAACCGACCCGATCACTATCTGAACCTCGAGCGCCTGGGTGGGCGCGCCCTTCCTTCAGAGCGCTACTCGTACGTTGCCATGGTGGCAGACAACCACCTGCAGCCCACGGGTCAACCGCCCTACAGCCTCGGTCTTCTTCCCTACGCGATTGCCGAAGGCACCGAGAAGCTCACGGCCGAGTTCGCTCTCTGGCGCCACGAGACCCAGGCCAACGGCTTCGACACCCCCCTGGCCCACCAGCTCGAGCAGAATGCCATCTACACCGCGGGTGTGCTCGGCCACTTCGTGGCCGACGCTTCGCAGCCGCTGCACGTCACCGCCCACCACGATGGCTGGAACACCCAGGTCGAAGCCAACCCCAACGGGTTCTCGACCCAGCCCGGGATACACTCACGCTTCGAGTCACAGTTCGTTGAGGCCGCAGTCACACCCGGCGCGGTCGACGCGCTGCTCAAACCGCCCGCAGAGCTCAAGGGCACCGCGCTCGAAGTCGCCGATACCTACTGCCGCGAGACGAATGGCAAGGTGAAGAAGCTCTACACCCTCGACAAGCAAGGCAGGCTCGACCCGTCAAAGCCCTCTGCGGAAGGTCGCGCATTCGCCGTAGCGTGCGTGGCGAGCGGTGCCCAGATGCTGCGCAATCTCTGGTACACCGCATGGACGCGCAGCGAGGCACTGGAAGCCTCGATGCCCGAATCGAGCGGCACCCCGGACCCCCAGCTCACACCCGCATGACGATCAGCTCGCGCGCAGCCTCGACCGTTTCGAAGAGCGGCCGCGCCTCGTGCTCGAGAACCTCGAGATCGTCGTAACGGGGAGAGAAGTGGGTGAGCACGAGGCGACGCGCGTCCGCCACGTGCGCCACACGAGCCGCCTGCGCCGCTGTGGAGTGACCGCTCTCGTCGGCCTGCCGAAGGCGATCTTCCCCGAATGTGCTCTCGTGCACGAGAAAGTCAGCTTGACGCCCGAGCGTCGCTGACGCGTCGCACGGGCGGGTGTCGGCGCAGTAGGCAAAGATCTTGCCGCGTCGCGAAGGCCCCACCACGTCACGAGAGCGCACCACCGTTCCGTCATCAAGGGTCACATCGCTTCCCCGCTGCAGCACGCCGAAGTGCCGTCGATCGGTCACGCCCCTGCGCATCGCCCCCTCTACATCAAACGTGCCTGGTGCGGCGCGTTCCTCGAAGCGGTAGCCGATGGCGGGAATGCGATGGTCGAGCGGCGCGACCGAGACCGTGTAGTCGCCGTGCTCGATCACCGTCTCGGCCTGATCGTGCGCCGTGATCTGGAGGGGGAAGTCGAGGCCGCTCTGCAGATGGTGGAACACCGAGCTGATATAGTCTCCCAGGGTGAGCGGCCCCACGATGCGCAGCGGCTCGGTGCGCCCCGTGAGCTGCAGCGACATCAGCAGTCCGGGTAGCCCCGACACGTGATCGCCGTGCATGTGCGTGATGAAGATCCCCGCGAGGCGACCGAAGCGCAGACCCGCGTGGCGGAACTGGATCTGTGAGCCCTCGCCGCAATCGAAGAGGAAGACCTCGCCTTTCCGCTCGAGCGCAATGCACGAGAGGCTGCGCTTCGTCGTCGGTTGCGCGGCGCTCGTGCCGAGGAAGACCACTGACATGGGATCGTGTCGGCGATCTTCTGTCGGGTGCGGCGCTTGTGGCTCAGGGAAGTCTGCGGACATCCATGTTCGAGGGGGCAGCCCCTTGGGCGGTCGCACCGGGAATCTCGAGCCCCAGGGAGAATGCGCCAGAGCGCGGACCCTGCGGGATGCGATGAGACGCGTGAGCGGTCGACTCGGGAACCTTCTCGACCGGCACCCCCCGATTCTCGCGGGTCAAAGCGATGGCGTTGTCGTAGCCCTTCTTGCACCACTTCAACGCCTCGTCGACCTGGTCATCGGCGTCGACGCGAAGGCGCATCCATCCCTTCACGGGGTGGACGTGCTGCGACGCCCGCGAATTCTTCGACAGCTCGGCGGCATCGCTCTCGGAGAGTCGGATCCAGATCTCGAGCACCTCTTCGTGCTGCGGCACGGTGGTGAACATGAGCGTGTTCACGAAGAAACCCAGGCGACCGAACGCCCCCATCTCCTTGACGTCATCCCACGCGAGCAGGCCCTTGGCGATGCTCTCGGCGCGGGGCCACCAGTCTGAGCGATGGTGAACAGGATGGGGGGCGCCGAACTCTTTCTTGGGAACAGACATGGGGCAGATCTCCTCAGCGGTTCGCGATGACTGGCAAGAGATACGCGAACCAGGGGCCGGATCCCTCGTGCAGATCCAGAAGCCCTGCCGAAACCCCCGCTTCAGCGGCCGCGCCTCTTATCGGTTCCGACCTTCTCGCGCGCGGCGGCGATCTACAGGGCCTGGCCTCCCTCGGGCACTCGCCCTATAGACAAGTACGCCCATTTGTGCTAAAAAGCACAAAGTAGGAATGTTGAAAGTAGAGCAAACCTGATGAAGCGACTCTCGAACCTTGCGTGGGCAGGCCTGTTCGCTGCCTCTCTGCTCACGTTTGGCTGCAGCAGCGAGCAAGCCCCCAAAACCTCCTCGGCGCCTCCGCCGGCGGCCAACAACGCACCGCCGCCCGCCGCCGCGCCTGCCTCCCCTGGGGGAGGTGGTGCTCCCGTCGCCATGTCCTCCACCGGCCCGGATGGCCAGCTTCTCCCTGGCTGGGCCAAGTGGTCGGGCAAGAAAGACCCGGTCGCCGATGACGCCAAATCGCTTGCCGCAGGCAAGGAGCTGTTCGCCAAGAACTGCGCCAGCTGCCACGGCGCCGAGGGCAAGGGCGATGGCCCCGCGGGCATGGCCCTCGAGCCGAAGCCGCGCAACTTCACCACGGGTGAGTACAAGTACGGCAGCGAGGACTGGCAGGTCATGCGCACCATCTGGGAAGGCATGCCCCCGCCCAACGGCATGGCCAAGTGGGATGGCCGCATGGACGAGAAGGAAGCCTGGACCCTCGTTCACTACGTGAAGAGCCTCGGGCCGAAGAAGTCGTAACGACTTCCCCCCGAACGGTCGCAAAGACGAAGAGGCGCCTCCCTCGGGAAGCGCCTCTTCTCTGCTCTCACGCCCTGAAAATCGGCACGCTGTGGGCGGGCCTTCGAACGCGATCAGCCCAGACGCGCGCGCAGCGCCTCTCGCTGCTCTGCCACGCCCGCAGGCATGCGATCGCCCAGCAGCGTGAAGAGCTCCTGCTGGCTCTCGAGCTCGGCAAGCCACTCTCCCCGATCGACCGCGAGCAGGCGCTCGAGCTGCTCTGACGACAGTGCGAGCCCGCCGAGATCGATGGCATCCGGCGTGGGAAGCCAGCCGATGGGCTGCTCTACCGCCTGGCCCGTGCCCGCGCAACGCTCGGCCACCCACTTCAGCACGCGCAGGTTCTGCCCATAGCCGGGCCACAGGAACTTGCCGCCGTCATCGGTGCGGAACCAGTTGACGTGGAAGACGCGTGGCGGGTTCGTGAGGCGGGTGCCCATGTCGAGCCAGTGCGCGAAGTAGTCGCCCATGTGATAGCCACAGAACGGAAGCATGGCCATGGGGTCGCGGCGCACCACGCCCACGGCACCGATGGCCGCCGCCGTGGTCTCACTCGACATCATCGCGCCCAGGTACACGCCGTGCGCCCAGTCGAACGCCTCATACACCAGGGGCTGCAATCGCGCACGGCGACCGCCGAAGAGAATCGCCGAGATCGGCACACCCTGCGGATCTTCCCAACGCGGGGAGATGGAGGGGCACTGGCTTGCCCGCACGGTGAAGCGGGCGTTGGGATGCGCCCCCTTCTCGCCCTTGGCCGACTCGGGCGTCCATGGCGTGCCCTTCCAGTCGAGACCATGGGTGGGGGGCTCACCGCTCATGCCCTCCCACCACACGGTGTTGTCCGCGGTCTGCAGCACGTTGGTGAAGATGGTGTCGTGCGTGATGGTCTTCATGGCGTTGTAGTTCGAAGAGCGACTGGTTCCCGGCGCCACGCCGAAGAAGCCTGCCTCTGGGTTGCTGGCCCACAGGCGACCATCGTCGCCCACGCGCATCCAGGCGATGTCATCGCCCACCGTCCACACCTTCCACCCCGGGAAGTTCTCGGGTGGAACCAGCATGGCCAGGTTGGTCTTTCCGCACGCGCTGGGGAACGCGGCCGCGACGTAGGTGACCTCTCCCTGCGGGTTCTCGAGCCCCAGGATGAGCATGTGCTCGGCCAGCCAGCCCTCACGACGACCCAGCGCACTGCCCAGGCGCAAGGCAAAGCACTTCTTGCCCAGCAAGGCGTTGCCGCCATACCCAGAGCCCACGCTCCAGATGGTGCTGTCTTGGGGGAAGTGGCAGATGAAGCGCTTCTCCGGGTCGCACTCGGCCACGCTGTGGAGGCCCTTCACGAAGTCAGGAGAGTCGCCGAGCTGCGCCAGCGCGGCGCTGCCCGCCCGCGTCATCAGGCGCATGTTGAGCACCACGTACACGCTGTCGGTGAGCTCGACGCCCACCTTGCTGAACGGTGAGCCGAGGGCGCCCATGACGTACGGGATGACGTACATGGTGCGCCCGCGCATCGCGCCCTCGAAGAGGCCGCCGAGCTTGCGGTAGGCCTCGGCCGGCGCCATCCAGTTGTTGGTGGGCCCAGCGTCTTCCTCACGCTCGGTGCAGATGAAGGTGAGCTTCTCGACGCGCGCCACGTCGTTGGGATTGCTGCGATGCAGATAGCAGCCCGGCAGCTTCTCCTGGTTGAGCTCGATGAGTATCTTCTCTTCGATGGCCTGGCGGGTGAGGCGCGCGGCCTCTTCATCAGACCCATCGATCCACTCGATGCGTTCCGGCTTGCACAGCGCAGCCATCTCGTCGACCCACTGGGTCAGGTGAGCGTTGGTGGTGCACGCGTTGGTGATGGTCTCCATGTCTTCGCTCCTCCCTGTCACGATCAGGCTTTGCTCGCCAGCGTCTTGCCGCGCTCGGCCATGGGCACGAACGGGCGCTTGTCGTGACCGAGATAGATCTGGCGGGGACGGGCGATCTTCTGCTCGCCGTCAGCCACCATCTCGAGCCACTGCGATAGCCAGCCCGCGGTGCGCGGGATGGCGAAGAGCACGGGGAACATGGTCTTGGGGAAGCCCATGGCCTGGTAGATGAGGCCCGAATAGAAGTCGACGTTCGGATAGAGCTTGCGCGAGACGAAGTACTCGTCTTGCAGGGCGATGCGCTCAAGCTCGAGGGCGATGTCGAGCAGCGGGTTGCGCCCCGTGACCTCGAACACCTGCTCGGCAAGCCGCTGGATGACCTTGGCGCGCGGATCGTACGACTTGTAGATGCGGTGCCCGAAGCCCATGAGGCGCCCCTCACCGGCCTTCACCTTCTTGATGAACTCAGGCACCTTGTCCTTGCTGCCGATGGCTTCGAGCATGCGCAGCACCTCTTCGTTCGCCCCCCCGTGCAGCGGCCCGTAGAGCGCGGCGATGGCGCCGGTCATGGCCGAGATGGGATCGACGCGTGAGCTGCCCACCGCGCGGATGGCGTTGGTGCTCGCGTTCTGCTCGTGATCGGCGTGCAGGATGAAGAGCACATCGAGGGCGCGCTCGAGGATCGGGTGCGGCGTGTACTTCGGCTCGCTGACGCGAAAGAGCATGTTGAGGAAGTTGCCCGTGTACGACAGGGTGTTGTCGGGATAGACGTACGGCATGCCGATGCTGTGGCGATAGGCAAAAGCCGCCAGCGTCGGCATCTTGGCGATGAGGCGCACGATCTGGAGGTGCACCGTGGTCGGATCGCTCAGGTTGCGGGCCGAGGGGTAGAAGGTGCCCAGCGCCCCCACCGCCGACAGGAGGATGCCCATGGGATGGGCGTCATAGTGGAAGCCGTCGATGAACTTCTTCACGTTCTCGTGCACGAAGGTGTGGTGCACGATCTCGTCTTCCCACGCGCTGAGCTGCTCTCTCGTGGGGAGCTCGCCGTTGAGCAGCAGGTAGGCTACCTCGAGATGCGTGCTCTGCTCGGCCAGCTGCTCGATGGGATAGCCGCGGTACCAGAGAATGCCCTTGTCGCCGTCGATGTAGGTGATGCGGCTCGTGCACGACGCCGTGTTCATGAACGCAGGGTCGTACGACATCAGGCCCGGGTCGTCATCGGAGACCTTCACCTGGCGCAGACTGCTGGCGCGGATGGCGCCGTGCTCGATGGGGACCTCGTAGGTGCGACCGGTTCGGTTGTCGGTGATCGTCAACGTCTCGCTCATGGATGCGACCTGCTTCCCGAAAGGTTGGTCAACAGAGGTTCGTCAGCGCGAGCGGCGGTCGCAAGAGCGGCGCGCCGCACAGTCGTGAAGGCACCGACGGGGAGGCCTCGTTGCACGGCGTCGCGAGGGTAAAGGTCCCCGGACGTTCACGCACCTTCCTCCTTCACGCCGGATTCCCTCCCGCGCGGCGCGAAAATCATGCGCCTGTCACGGCGCGCCCCCCCTCCCCGCAGAGCCGAGGAGATGCGCCGCCGGCTGTTGAAGGACCGCCACCCCGTCGCTCCCATCCCATCTCTGAGATCGAGGTTCACAATGGCGCGCAACATCACGCCCCGCAGCAAGGACTACCCGCAGTGGTACATCGACGTCATCAAGGCCGCTGAGCTGGCCGACTACTCGCCCGTGAAGGGCTGCATGGTGATTCGCCCCAACGGCTACGCCCTCTGGGAGGCGATTCAAGCCGACCTCGACCTGCGCTTCAAGGAGACCGGTCACGTCAACGCCTACTTCCCGGTGCTCATCCCCGCCAGCTTCCTCAACAAGGAGGCCCAGCACATCGAGGGGTTCGCCATGGAGTGCGCCGTGGTCACTCACTCGGGGCTCAAGAAAGGCGACAAGGGGCTCGAGCCCAAAGGCGAGCTCGAGGAGCCCCTCATCGTGCGCCCCACCTCCGAGACCATCATCGGACACATGATGGCTCAGTGGATCAAGTCGTACCGCGATCTGCCCATGCTGCTCAACCAGTGGGCCAACGTCATGCGCTGGGAGATGCGTACCCGCCTCTTCCTCCGCACCGCGGAGTTCCTCTGGCAGGAGGGCCACACCGCCCACGAGACCGCCGAGGAAGCGCAGCGCGAGACGCTGCAGATGCTCGATGTGTACGCCGACTTCGCGCGCGGCTTCCTGGCCATCCCCGTGATCAAGGGCCGCAAGACCGACAGCGAGAAGTTCCCGGGCGCCGACGCCACCTACTGCATCGAGGCCCTCATGCAAGACAACAAGGCGCTGCAGGCCGGCACCTCGCACAACCTGGGCCAGAACTTCTCGAAGGCCTTCGACATCCAGTTTCAAGGGCGCGACCAGTCGCTGCACCACGCCTACACGACCTCGTGGGGCGTGTCGACCCGCCTCATCGGCGCCCTCATCATGACCCACTCCGACGACGAGGGGCTCATTCTGCCGCCGCGAATGGCCCCCACCGTGGGCGTCGTGATCCCCATCTACAAGACCGACGAAGAGCGCGAGCGCGTGCTCGCCTTCGCCCGTACGCTGCTCGTGGGGCTGTGCGGCGAGGAGCGCGTGGCCGCCGCCGAGAAGCGCGACGCCGGCCGCGAGTACATGAGCGTGTTCATCGACGACAAGGCGCGCCAGAAGATCGTGGTCGACCTTCGCAACGAGCGCCCGGGCGAGAAGCACTTCCACTGGGAGCAGCGGGGCGTGCCCTTCCGCTTCGAGATCGGCCCGCGCGACGTCGATGGCGGCGCATTCGTGCTGAAATCCCGGGTCGAGGGCACCAAGACCCCCACGCCCGTTGCTGATGCCACCGCAGCCTGGCTCGAGGGGCACATCGCGCGGGTGCAGACCCTGCTGCTCGAGCGTGCAGAGGCCCGTCAGAACGCGGCCACCGTCGAGGCCACGACCTACGACGAGCTGAAGGCACGGCTGGCTGACCGCAGCGGCTTTGTGCGCTGCTGGTTCAAGCCGGACCGCGAGGTCGAGGCGAAGATCAAGGAAGAGACCAAGGGCACCGTGCGCGCCATCCCGTTCGATCAGCCGGGCGGCAGCGGAACGTGCATCGTGAGCGGCCAGGAGACCTCCGAGCAGGTGCTCTTCTCGGTGGCCTACTGATCGAGAGCAAGGAGCGCACAGAGCCATGAGTGAAGTCGCAGACCCCCAGACGGCCGGCGCAGACCGCACGGCGGCGCTGGCTGAGCGCGTCAAGACGGCGCGTGATTGCGCGGAGCGCACCACCAAGGCCCTCAAGCCCGTCGAGAAGACGCTGCGCGAGCTGTCGCGCAAGGAATCCCTCGACGACCCCGGCGCCCTCGCAAAGCACGCCCAGACGCTGCGCAAGTCAGCCCTGCCCGAAGGTGAGCTGAAGACGAAGGTCGACGCGCTGCTCGGCGTCCTTGACGCCCACCTGGCCGAAGAGGAGCGCAAGCTGAAGTTCTACTTCGGCCGCGACCTGCGCGACACCGCGACGAGCGCGGGGCTTGCCTTCGCCCCCCTCACCACCGACCCGCCGGAGTTTCGCGTCGGTCTGTTCACGGTGGGTGTCGACGTGCCACGCCGCTCGGCCGTGATTCGCTACGCGCGCGTCGACATCGAGAAGGTGGCGCTCTCGGCGGCGGCCATCGTCGAGGCCGCGGCGCAGCACGCGAAGCGCCTCGAGGGGCGTGACTTCGACGCCAGCGTGTTCTTCGACCAGCTGCTCATGGCCTACCAGATGCGGCTGCATCGACGCGGCGAGGGATTCGGCGCTCGCGTCGACATCGTCGACCTGCTGGCCGACATCGCCTTCGTGCGCCAGGGCCCGGCCTTCTTCGACGATCCGAGGCGCGAGAACTTCACCCCCTACAGCCGGGTGCAGCTCGCCTACGATCTGGCGCGCCTCTCTCGCACCGCGGGTTCCGCCTTGCGCTGGGGGCCGCCACGGGCGGCTCGACCCGCCAGAAGGCCGACGTGCTCTACCTCGAGGACGAGCGGGGCAGCGGCCAGTGGTACCTCTCGCTCAAGTTCAGCCGCGAGGGCGAAGAGGGGTAGGAGTCGCGCTCACGGAGACGACGACCGCACCGCCTCAACCGTCGGCAGACCGGGCGAGGCAGGCGGTTGAGACGTTTCCGACGGGGTCTTCACCAGGCCTTTCTCACGAAAGAACGCAGCGAGATCATCGGCCAGCCTCTCCGCACCCTTGACGGAGAAGTGAATCCCATCGAGGAAGCAGTCTTTGCGATCACGATCCTTCCAGAGCGCGGGACCGTCCATCGCCAGTCCCTCCTGGGCGCCGACGTCGAGCAGCACGCGGTCGCAGTTGTGCTCGTCCGGCCCCGGCTGGTACCACTCCTTGGGCAGGACAAGACAGACGATGTGACGCGTTCCCTGCCTGCGAGCCAACGCTATCAGTGACCGGAGATTCTCCCGATGGTCGGCGGGTCTGACCCGAGGAACGCTGGCAGGCAGATTCCCTGGAGGCTTGCCAAACGAAGGCTGATACAGATCGCTCTCTTGAGGGCTGAGATGATGCTTCAGCCAGCGGTAGGCCGGACTCTTCCAGAGAAGGGTGCGCACCTGCCCGGCATACCATCCACCCGCGCGTTCGCGGTCCTCCATGATGTCTGAACGAAGGTTTCCATAGCAGATGACCACGACATCCGGGTGCAGGGCCCAGCCGATGTCGTGCATGAGGTCGAGCCCCTGATAGCTCGAATAGCCAGGGCATCCCCCGTTGATGACGTCAACAGCGCCTCCCGTCATGCGCCTCAGGCGAGCCTCCAGGAGGCGTGCAATCGTATGCTCGTCGTCTATGCCCTCGCAGTAGACGCAGGAGTCACCGAGCAGCAGCACACGCAGGGGGGCCGCTGCAGACGGTGGCTCGGGGCCGCGCAAGCCCAGGCTGTTGATGTGGATGACCGAGTCTGACGAGCGGGCGTGGAATTCACCGGGGCGAAACGCCCAGAAGCGTCGCGGATGGGGCCTGTATTTCGAGAAGAGATTCTCGACCGCAGGCATGTTCTTCAATGCTGCGGTCTCAGCAACGCACCAGACGAACAGGAAGAGAACAAGCGAGACCAATCCCCTGTGCCTGCGCAAGACCTCGGAGAAAGAATCAGGCGCCTTCACAGTACCTCGCACGCACTCCCCTGCAGGTTGCCCGTTCCTCTCCCCCGCATCGGGGGCGTCGTTCCTGCGCGATTCACAAAGGCTCGGTAGCGCACACTCCGACGCGCTGGGCTCGGACATGGCGTTCGCTCCGCACGGCCTCTCTCCTGTACCAGGACATTCTCCTCGATGCAGGAGAACAGACCGTCCCGACCAATGGCGCGTGAACGAGCTCCGCCGGAATCCCCCGAAACACGACGCGCCCCCCAGACCCTCAGGAGGTAGTCCACGCCCATGTTGCAAGACAACGTTCCGAACGCCCCGCACGCCCCCCCCATGTCTCCTCATCAAGCGTATGAAGAGATCAACGCCTACGTGGTGACGTGGGGACTGGTCTACGCCGCGCTCTTCGCCCTGGCGGTGGGCTACCTGTGCCTCAAGATCGGCCAGACCGTCGACGCCTTCGCCCCCGTGTCGGTGCTCGCCATGGGCATGGCCGCCGTGCTCAAACGCAAGAACGCCTTCCCCGAGAACGTGCACATCCAGGCCATCGCAAGCGCCGGCACCAACATCATCGGCGGCGCCATGTTCATCATCCCCGCCTTCTACATCTTGAAGATGAACGATCAGATCGGCTACGCGCAGATGGCCGTGCCCATCGTGCTGGGCGGCACGCTCGGGGTGCTCATCGCCACCGTCTTCCGGCGCTACTTCTGCGAGGAGATGCACCACGCGTACCCCTTTCCCGCCGGACGCGCAGCGGCCGAGGTGCTTACCTCGGGCGAAGGCAGCAAGGCGCGGCTCATGGTTCTCAGCGGCCTCGTAGCCATGGGCTACGACTTCATCTTGAACAGCCTGGGCTGGTGGCAGGAGGTGCTCTCGACCACCACCTTCCGCTTCGGGCAGGCGCTGTCCGAGCGGTGGAAGCTCGAGTTCAGCCTCGACAACGACGCCGCGCTGCTGGGCATCGGCTATTTCACCGGATTGCGATACGCCGCCATCATCACCGCAGGCTCGTTCTTCTCGTGGTGCGTGTGCATCCCCATGGCCTACTACCTCGGGGCCGAGCACCCCATGACGGTGAAGGGCCAGACCGTGCTGCTGGGCGCCGCGCCCGTGGCGGCGGTGTTCAAGGAGTACGTGCGCCACGTTGGCATCGGCATGCTCGCCATGGCCGGCATCATCGGCCTGCTCTCGATGTCGGGGGTCATCGCGAAGGTTGCCCGCACCGCCATGGCCGAGCTGAGCAAGAAGCACGCCGACACGCACGAGACCCTGCTGCGCACCCAGCGCGACATCCCCATGGGAATGCTCATGGCGGGCATCATTGCAACGGCGCTGGCGTTCACCGCCTTCTTCCACATCTGCTTCTCGCACAGCCTCGCGCAGACGCTGCTGGCGCTGGCCATCGTGCTGGTGTTCGCGCTCATGCTGTCGGTGGTGGGCATCAGCTCCATCGCGTTCACGGGCAGCGAGCCCGTGTCGGGCATGACCATCTTCATGATCGTGGTAGCGGCGGTGCTGCTCAAAGGGGCCGGCATGGAGGGCGCCAACGGCACCATCGCCGTGCTCATGATGGCGGCCTTTTTGTGCAGCACCCTGGGCGTCGCGGGCAACTTCATGTCTGAGCTGAAAGTAGCCCACCTGCTGGGCGCCACGCCGCGCAAGATGCAGGAGTGGCAGCTGGTGTCGTGCGCGTTGTCGGCGGTGCTCTCGGTGGGCGTCATCGTCAT
>RGZZ01000034.1 GCA_010028905.1 Pseudomonadota bacterium
CACTTCCAGTTCGCTGCCGCCGCGATCAGAGCGAAGGGCAGCGACGCCGCCGAGATCTCGCTGCCGGTATGGACCCCTGCAACCACCGAGGCGTTCGCGGTGTACGGCGAGGTCGACGCGAACGGTGCGGTGGGTCAGCCGGTGGCGCCGCCATCGAAGGTCTTCCCGCAGTTCGGCGGTCTCGAGGTGACCACGTCGTCAACCCAGCTTCAGGCGCTCACCGATGCGGTGATCTACCTGGTGCGCTACCCGTTCGAGTGTGGCGAGCAGCTCTCGTCGCGCGTGCTCTCCATCGCCGCCCTCAAGGATATGCTTGGCGCCTTCCATGCCGAGGGTCTGCCGTCGCCGAGCGCACTCATCGCGTTCGTCGGGCGAGACCTCGAGAAGCTGCGCGCCCTGCAGTGCGCCGACGGCGGCTTTGCGCTGTGGACCCGGGACGAGCTCGAGTTTCCGTATGTCTCAGTGCACGTGACCCATGCCCTCGTCATGGCCGACAAGAAAGGCTTCACCGTGCCGCGCGATGTGCTCGAACGGGCGAAGGGCTACCTGCAGGCCATCGAATCGCACTACCCGTCGAACTACTCTGCAGAGGCGCGTCGCGCCATCACCGCGTATGCGCTCTATGTCCGCCATCTGATGGATGACGACGACGCAGCGAAGGCGCGGGCGCTCATCACCGAGGCGGGTGGCGTTGACAAGATGCCGATGGAAGCGCTGGGCTGGCTGCTCATGGTCTTGTCGAAGCAACAGGCCGATGCCACCGACATCCGCACCTTTCTCGCCAACCATGTCACGGAGGAGGCGGGCACCGCCCATTTCGTGACCCGCTACGACGAGGCCACGACCTACGTGCTGTTCGCCTCCGACCGGCGCACCGATGGCATTCTCCTCGAGGCGCTCATCGAGGACAGCCCGAAGAGCGACCTCATTCCCAAGATCGTGCGCGGCCTCCTGGCCCACAGGTCAAAGGGGCACTGGGACAACACGCAGGAGAACACGTTCATCCTCCTCGCCCTCGATCGCTACTTCAACACCTACGAGAAGATCACGCCGGACTTCGTGGCGCGTCTCTGGCTGGGTCGCACCTTCGCCGGCGAGCACCGCTACAAAGGACGCACGACCGAGCGCCACGACACCCGCGTCGCCATGGCGCAGCTCGCATCGATGGGGAGCGCACCCAACCTCGTCATCGACAAGCAAGGGCAGGGACGCCTGTACTACCGCCTCGGTCTGCAGTACGCGCCGCGCGACCTGCGACTGGCGCCCGCCGAGCACGGCTTCAGCGTCGAGCGGGTCTACCAGGCGGTCGACAAGCCCGGCGACGTCAAGCACCAGGCCGACGGCACGTGGACCATCAAGGCGGGGGCGCGGGTGCGTGTGCGCGTCACCATGGTGGCGCCCGCGCCGCGCTATCACGTGGCGCTCGTCGATCCGCTGCCGGCGGGCCTCGAGGCGGTCAATCCCGTGCTGGCCGTGAATGGCACCGAGCCTGGAGCGGTGCCCTCTGCACCGTCGCTGGGCGCACGTCGCAACTACAGCTGGAGCGGTGGCTGGTACGAGCATCAGAACCTGCGAGACGAGCGCGCCGAGGCCTTCTGCTCGCTGCTCTGGGATGGCGTCTACACCTACGAGTACATCTGCCGCGCCACCACGCCAGGGAAGTTCGTGGTGCCGCCCGCAAAGGCCGAGGAGATGTATGCGCCCGAGACCTTCGGCCGCGGCGCGTCAGACATCGTGGTCGTGAAGTAGCCGTCCGCCCGGTCAGCGGTGCATCGAGGCGAATGCCTCAGCGGTCTCGCGCCGCGGGGCAGCCTTCACGCCCAGCTCGCCCGCAACGCGGGTGAACACCTTCTTGAACCCCTCGCACAGCACGGTGCGGCCATCGGCGCCGCCCCCCATCTGACGTTCGAACGGGCAGCCGCCGCGGCACACCCCGACCCACTCGCACGACAGACAGGCTGCAGGCGTGGCGGTCCAGGTCTTGTGCAGCGTCTGGGCCAGGGGCGTCGACAAGATATCGTCGAGCGGCTGGGTCAGGACGTCGCCCAGCAGGTACTCAGGCTGGCCAGAGAACTCGTCGCACGGATACACCCGCCCATCGTAGCCGAAGGTGGCATACTGCGAGCATGACGCCTCGAACTTGCAGTACGAGGGCGCGCGACCCGACAGTCCCCGCACCGCGCCGGAGAGGCTGCGAATGCGAAAATGCGAAAATCGGTGCGCCCCAGGGCAAGCCAGCGGTCGAAGACCCGCACCATGAACTCCCCATATTGCTCAGGCGTGACGAGCAGCTCGTAGCGCCCACCGACGAAGCGCCCCGCGGGCGGGAAGTCGGCTTCCCAGAACCCAGCCTCGGCAAACCAGTCGACCAGGGCCTCGGCGTGGGGAAGCGCGTGCGGCGTGAGCACGCACGAAGCGCGCGGCGTGATGCCGGCGCGCTTGAGCGCGGCGCTGCCGGCCATGGTGAGGGCGTGGGTGCCACGACCCGATGGCGCCTTGCGATGGTGATCGTGCAACGCCTCGAAGCCGTCGAGGCTCACCGTGACGGTGAAGCGATGGCGCGCCAGCAGCGCGGCCCACGCGTCATCGATGAGCGTGGCGTTGGTCTGGATGGCGTGACGCACGCCGCCTGCCGACAGATGTGCCTCGGCGATGTCGACAGCCCGCTCGAAGGCACGACGCCCGACGAGCGTGGGCTCCCCTCCGAACCAGAGGATCTGCAGCGGCCCGCTGCGGATGCGCGCCAGCTCGCTCACGATGCGCGTGAGCGTGGCCTCTGACATGACGCGCCGTCGCCCCAGGAGGTCTTCTTGATAGCAGTAGCTGCACGCCAGGTTGCAGCTCTCGATCAGCTTGACCACCGGGGCGAGGCGCCGGGGCGTTGTCACCCCTTGACCCAGGTGATGGTGTCGGGCTCTTTCTCAGCCAGAACCTCGGCGAGCACCGGATGGATCTTGTGCTCCGCAACACCGGTGGTGTGCTCGGGAGCTTTGACGGCAGCCTGGGGGACAGCGGTTTCGTTCTGCATGCGCCGTGGCTTCTCGCCACTCGAAGCCGAGTCCTGCCCTCCGCACGCAGGGCCAGGCGCACGCAGACGCGCTCCGGCCAGGGACGCCGCCCCCGCAGGACCCCTCCACACGCCCTCGAAACTGCAGGTGATGGCGCATGACAACGAGATCAAGGATTTCCTCCACCGGGTCGACAGACTCGTCGAGCCCGCCCTTCTCTTCGGCACGGGCATCGACGTAGAGCACCTGCACACCCTCGTCGAGACCGTCTTCGATGGGCGCCACGTGTTCACACTCCGCGCCCATGGCCCCCTGCCGCCCAGCGAGAGCGACGTGACCGAGACGATTCGCAACAGCTTCGACGGTCACGGCGTTCTGCTCGTGATGATGGGCGCGAGCACGCCCCCCGCGGTGATTCGCGCAATCAGCCGGCTCTGTGCCGACGGAGCGTTCAGCGAGCGCAAGGACGGCGGCGCGTGGGTGCGCCACGCCCCGCCCCCATCGTGGCGGATGGTGGTGCTGGCCGACGCCGCCACACCGGACGACCTGCCCCCAGAGCTCGCTGATGCATTTCCTGCCGTGATGGCGCTCTGACACGCCCTCGTCGCTCGATGGCGTGACGCACGAACGCCGCGTCAGTGCCCCGTTGGCGAGGGGGCCGGCACCGTCGATGAAGGCGCAACCTGCACCTGGCTGGCCCCCTCTCGTGACGGCGCAACCAGCGGTGGCTGCGCCACCCCAGGAAGCGGCTCGACGGTGGACCGTGGCAGAACCGGTGCCGACATCTCCGATCGTGGACGCGCGAGCGCGGGAGACGTCGCGCTCGATTTTCTTGGCATGTCGCGCCGCAGCGCGTCCACCGCGGCCCGCATGTCACCCGAACGCTTGCGCAGCTCCGCGGCCAGCGCGCGGAACTGCGAGGCAAAGGCCGGGTTCTTCGAGATGAAGCGCAGCGCCGCCACCTTCTCCTCCGCGTCCTCGACCTGCTCGCGCGCCGCGGCAAGCAGATCGGCGCTCAGCTTGTCACCGTGCGCCACAAACACATCGAGACGGGAGATGGCCGATCGAAGCACACCCATCTGAGCGAGCAGGCGCAGCGCCACGTCATGCGAGCGCTCGCCCTGCTGCACCGCCGTCTGGCGCATCGCGCCCGCATAGAGGCGCATGCGCGACACGGCAAGGGTGCCCTGGGCGTGCACCGATGCGATGCGCGCGTCGGCCGCCTGGGCGGCCTTGTCGAGCTGATCGCTGATAAGGCCGCTGAACTGGTTGAACTTGTTGGCCTGCACGCGCAGATCGAACGCCAGATCGTTCCAGTCCCGGATCAGCGCAATCAGCCGCTTGCGCGTCTTCTCGCCCCCTCCGAGCTCCTTGCGCCAGTGGGCCAGCATCTCCCGAAACCAGTCGAGGCTCTGATCGGCGTGCGTGAGCCGATGGGTGAGCGAAGGCACGCTGTCCCCCATCACGCTCTCGTTGGCGGCGACGGCGTCTCCGGGCTCGTACTCGATGCTGAGCCAGCGCTCGCCCCAGAGCCGGCCGCCGATCTTGTACTGGGAGTCGCGGGTGAGGGTGACGCTCGACGTGTACAGCGGGCTGATGGAGATGGTCACATCGGCCCGCATGGGGATGTCGAGGCCCGTGGCCTCATCTCGCCCGGTCTGCACCGCAAGCTTGCGCACGCGCCCGACGAGACGGCCGTTGTAGAAGACCTTGCTGCCTTCCTCGAGGCCCTCGGCGCGATTGAAGATGACGTGGTAGGGCGTGCCCCAGTTCTTCTGCTGCTTGGCGCTCGTGGCCATCGAGATGAGGTATCCCACCACAACGATCACCATCGTCGCGATGAAGCCCACGCGAACCGTGCGCGACGCGTGCGTCACACGCGCACCTTCTTGGCGATGAGCACGAGCAGTGCGGGCAGCACGAAGAGCGAGGTGAGCATGCAGGTGCCCACCCCGAGCGTCATGACCTCGCCCAGGCTCTTGATGCCCTGATACTTGGCGATGACCAGGCTGGCAAATCCGATCATGGCGGTGAGATTCGAGAGAAGGATGGCGCGTCCTGTGCTCACTCGGAACATGTCGGCACTCCCCTCCTCCTGGAAGCGACGCACCACGTAGATTCCGTTGGCCACGCCGATGCCCAGGATCAGCGGAAGCACCATGTAGTTGGCGGGATTGAACGAGATGCCCATCATGGCCATCAGCCCCAGGCCCCAGATGATGCCCAGCACAAGCGGCAGCAAGGCCAGGAGCGATGCGGTGATCGAGAAGAAGTGCAGGAACACCAGCGCCACGATGACCAGGAGTGCGTAGGCGCCCGCCTTCTCGTAGGCCTTTCTCAGCAGGCGCGTCGACTCGAACATCTGACGCGGCGTACCTGTGGCCACCTGCCCCAGGCTCGCGGCATCGAGGCTCTGCAGGAAGCGCTGGTTGGCGGACTCGTCCCAGATGTCTTCCTTGGGGAACACCCGCAGCAGGATCTTGTTGTCACGGCCCAGCAGCTGATGGCGCAGCACGGGAGGCACGTCATCGAAGGTGAGCGCCTTCACCGGCGCGCCCGTGCCCCGGATGAGCTTGAGCTTCTCGTCGAGGTCGCCGAAGAACCGCTCCTGATACGCATCGAGCGCCTTGGCCGCTGCGTCGGTGCGGGGACCCACCGTGTGCTGCAGAAAGCCGTCGACGCTGAACACGAAATCGCGCACCTGGCCCGCAATCTCGTGCTGTCCCGCCGCCTGGACCTCCGGGAAGATCAGGAAGAAGATGCCCCGCAGCTCTGACAGGATGCGGCGAAGCAACGCCACATCAACGGCGGGGAGCGGTCGATGGAGCGCCGGCAGAGCCGAGAGCTCGCGCTGGATGGTCGGCACGACGCGCAGCTTCTCTTCCTGCTCGGTGGGAAACATGGGGGCGATGCTCTCCACCGAGCGCACGGTTGCGATCTTCTCCACCTTCTTCTGCAGGGCCCTCGCCTCATCAAGGGTGTCGGCGCTCAGCAGCGCGGGGATGATGCTCAACCCGGCGTTGGCAAAGAGGCGCTCCTCCCACTCCACCGAGGCTGTCCCCTTCGATTGCAGCATCTTGAGGTTCGCCACGAAGGGCACCTTGACCCGAGGCGGCGCGACGCCGAGACTCTCCACGAAGCAGAGCATCGTGAAGAGGGCGGCCAGAATGGTCACGCCCCACGGGTTCTCGAGCAGCACCGCCTCGAACGCGCTCAGCCCCTCCAGGGGAGACACCTTGATGCCAGAGCTCTGGCCCAGACGCGTGCGCCGCTTGTCGTAGAGCAGCAGCAGCGCGGGCAGAACCGTCATCATGGCCACCAGGCTGAACATGAGTCCCGCCGCCGCCAGCAGGCCCAGCTCGCCGATGCCCCGGAAGCCGGTGAAGCGCGCGGCGAGGAACGACACCGACGTGGTGAACCCCGCGGTGACGATGCTCAGCCCCGTGCCCCCAAACGTCTCGGTGAGCGCGTCAAGGGGCACCCGACCCGCCAGGCGCTCTTCGTCGTAGCGGCTGATCACCTGGATGCCGAAATCGATGCCCAGGCCGATGAGCATGGGCATGCACGTCACCGTGAGGATGTTGAGATGGCCGATGGCCAGCGTAGCAAACCCCATGGTCCAGGCCATGGCCATCATGAGAGCAACGATGGCCAACCCCGGGCGCACCAGGGTACCGAAGGCGAACAGGAAGAGCAGCGCCACCCCCACCAGCGACAGGATGCTGGCATTGGTCGAGTCCTCCTGCGACGAGCGCATCTCGTCGACCTCGAGAGGGGGCTCGCCCGTCACCCCCATCTCGACGCCGGGGAACTTCTGGCGCAAGTCGACCAGAACGCCGTCGAGAGCGGCCAGCACGTCTTCAGATGGGAGGGCCTCTCCCTTCGCATCGTGGGCCGGCTTGAGGCTCACCACGTACATGCGGCCGTCTGCGAACTCGCCCGGATAGAACGACTCGGGCACGTCGTCGAGCCCCGGACCGTTGGCAGCGCCGGATCTGCCGCCGAACATCTCGGCCCAGGGCGAGCGGTACTTGAAGCCCCCCTTCGCCCGCGCGGCCTCACCGAGCTGCGCCACGATGCGCCCCAGAACCGGAAGGGCCCCTGCGATGTCGGGGGCGCCATCGGGCGTTTCGCGCGGGGGCGTGGCATCGCCCCCGCCCTTCATTGCCTTCTCCACCTCTTTGTTGATGAAGGCGCGGATCTCGTCGTTGATGTGTCCGAAAAGCGGTACAAGGCCGGGCTCGGAGAGCATGCCGCCCACAAAGGGCGTGATGTCGCGCAAGCGCTTCTCGAGCTCGCGCAGATCGCCCAGCGGCATGTAGAGCAGCAGGCGCTGGCGCACGAATCCGAGGTCGACCTTGTCAAGGACGTCGGTGAAGGTCTGTGGCTGCTCGCGCAGGCGTGCGCCCAGGGCGTCGACGGCTGCACGATTGCGCGCCGGGTCTTGCCCCACGATGACCGCGACGATGTCATCGTCTTGGGGAAAACTCTCCCGGAACCTCAGGTAGACGCGATTGTACTCAGCCCCCTCGCCGATGAGGTTGTTGCGGTTCGGATCGAAGCCGAGACGGGTGACGGCCAGCACCACCGACACGACGGCCGCCAGCAGGCCGACGACCACGATGGGCCAGGCCGCGCGATCGCAGAGGTGAGCCAGCGCCACCATGAGCCTCCAGCCCGTGCCCTGCCTGTCGGCCGTGCCGTGCATGGACGCCCAGAGATCAGGCCGGCGAGCGCTCGGAGAGCATCTTGAGGAGTCCGAGGCCGAACTTCTCCACGGCCTCAGGCCCCTTCACGGTCACGATGTTGTCAGACACGGCCACCGCGGCCCCCGTGTAGGTGGCCCCCTTCTCGGCAATGAGCTTCGTCTCGGAGAAGTACACGGTGGCCTCGCGCCCCTCGAGCAGACCCGCGCGCGCAAGCACGACCGGCGCCGTGCTGATGGCGGCCAGGATGCGTCCGCTCTCGAACGTCTCCCGCGCGATGGCGTGGGCCTGAGGGTTGTCCCAGAGCTCGCGCACGCCCATGCCACCGATGAACACGACCGCGTCGTAGTCAGACACCGAGACCTCGTCGAAACCGAGGTCGGGCTTGACGCGGGTGTTCGCCATGCCGAAGACCTCCTTCTTCACTGGAACAGCGATCTTCATCGGCACCTTGCGACGAACGAGAAGCGCCTGCAGCGTCTTCAGCTCTTCGTCCTTGAAGCGCGACTGCGAGAGGATGATGAGCACATTGCTCTGTGACGGGTCACTCATGTTCAGGCTCCTTCTGTACGAATTCGTTGCAGCGCACTCAGGAAAGCGCCACCCACACGCTCTTGACCTGGGTGTAGAGATCGAGGGCGTGCATGCCGAGCTCGCGCCCGAAACCGCTCATCTTGTAGCCACCGAACGGCGAGGCCGCGTCGAAGTTGCCATACGTGTTCACCCACACCGTTCCCGCGCGCACGGCCGCCGCCAGGCGGTGCGCCTTCGACACATCGCGGGTCCAGATGCCGGCCGCCAGGCCGTACATGGTGTCGTTGGCCAGACGCACGGCGTGATCGACGTCGTCGAACGGCATGCACGAGAGCACGGGCCCGAAGATCTCCTCACGGGCGATGCGCATCTCGGGACGCACGTCGCGGAACACCGTGGGCTCGACGAACCAGCCACGCTCTCCCACGGCGCTGCCGCCACAGGCCAGCACCGCCCCCTCCTCGCGCGCCGACGCGATGTAGGCGAGCACGCGATCGCGCTGCTCGCGCGAGACCACGGGACCGAGGCGCGTCTTCGGGTCGAGGGGATCGCCCGGCTTCATGGCCGCGACCTTCTCGACCAGCTTCTCGATGAACGAATCGTAGATGCTCGCCTCGACGAGGAGGCGCGAGCCCGCCGAGCACACCTCGCCCTTGTTGTAGAAGATGCCGCTGATGGCACCGCGCACCGCGTGGTCGAGGTTGGCGTCGGCGAATACGATGTTGGGCGACTTGCCACCGAGCTCGAGCGAGAGCTTTTTGAGGGTGCCCGCCGCCTGGCGCATGATGGTCTTGCCCGTGGCCGTGTCGCCGGTGAAGGCGATCTTGTCGACCAGCGGATGGTCGACGAGCGCTCCGCCAACCTCAGCCCCCGGGCCCGTGAGCAGGTTGAACACACCCGCGGGAACCCCCGCCTCCGCGGCCAGTGCGGCCAGCTTGAGGGCGGTGAGCGGCGTGTTGGAGGCCGGCTTGAGCACAACCGTGTTGCCGGCCGCCAGCGCTGGACCGAGCTTCCACGAGGCCAGAAGAAGGGGGAAGTTCCACGGCACGATGAGGCCCACCACGCCCACGGGCTCGCGCATCGTGTAGTTGAGGAAGGGACCGCGCACGGGAATGGTCTCGCCGTGGATCTTGTCGGCCCAGCCGGCATAGTACTCGAAGATGCTTGCCACCAGGGGGATCTCGATCTTGCTTGCCTCGACGAGGGTCTTGCCGGTGTCGAGGGTCTCGAGCCAGGCCAGCTCCTCGAGGTCACGGCGAACGAGGTCGGCGAGGCGATGCAGCACGCGGCCCCGATCGGCCGCGCTCATCTTGCGGGTCCACGGCCCCTCGTCGAAAGCCTTGCGGGCCGCGGCTACGGCGACCTCGACGTCGCGCCCATCGGCCCGCGCAACCTGGGTGATGGCCTCGCCGGTGGCGGGGTTGATGGTGTCGAAGGTTGCGCCGGACTGGGCGTCGACCCAGCTCCCGTCGATGAAGAGCCGCCCTGGCGAGATGGCCGGGCGTGTGCCGTCAGGGGTCGAGAGCGGAGCGGCGGTGGTCAAGAGGATCTCCTGCATCTTTGAACGGCCACGGGTGGCCGATGGTGGACGGTCGCGCGGGGCCGGTGGTTGAAGGCCCCGCGCAGCCGGCGTTCCGCGGCCAGGGATGGCCGGACAGGCTCGGCGCTTTCGTCGCCCCCGAAGTCCATTCCTCTGGGCAGGGACGCGGCTGCGACGTGCCAAAAGGCGGGAATGTGCTCAGCCCAGGAACCTGCCTTCGCAATCGCTACACCATCGGCGGCGTTCTCGCCCGCGGGGGCATGAGCGTGCTCTATCACGCCACCGACGCGCACCTGCCGGGTGCGTGGGTGGTCAAGGAGATGCGCCCCGTCACGCCGTCAGACGACGATCGGATCACGATTCTCGAGCAGTTCCGCCAGGAAGCCGCCATTCTCGCAACCCTGTCACATCCGAGCCTGCCGCGCTTCATCGATTCGTTCGAGGAAGCGGGCAAGGTCTACCTCGTGGAAGAGCTCATCGTCGGACGCCCTCTCTCCGAGGTCGCCGCCGCCCACCGCTTCACCGAAGACGAAGCCGTGCGCTGCGGGCGCGAGCTGCTCGAGACCCTCGAGTACCTCCACCAGAACGAGATCGTCTACCGCGATCTGAAGCCCGACAACGTGATGGTTGCAGACGAAGGGGCTGACGGCGCCGCTGCCTCTCGCTACCGCATCATCGACTTCGGAATCGCCCGTCTGTTCTCGCTGGGCAAGCAGCGCGACACCGTGCTCATGGGCACGCCGGGGTTTGCGTCTCCCGAGCACTACGGCAATCGCCAGACCGACTTCCGGAGCGACATCTACACGCTGGGGGCCGTGCTCCACCACCTCGTCACCGGCCGCGACCCGGGCGAGCGCCCGTTCGCGTTCACGCCACCCGATGAGCTGGCCCCGGGCATCAGCGAGTGGTTCAGCGACATCGTGATGAAGGCGCTCGAGACAGATCCGTCAGAGCGCTTCCAGACCGCCCGGGAGATGCGCGACGCGCTCTCCACCGACCGTCACCTCGTGCTGCGCGCGCAGACCTTCCGCTATCCGCGTCGAAACCGGTTCTTCCCACGGTGGGAAAGGCCGCTGCAGATGGTCTCCGCCACCACCGGGAGCCTGGGCCTTCTGTCGCTGGCGAGCAGCGTCGACTTCCTGCCGCTCTCCATGTTCCTGCTCATCCACCCCCTGCTTCTTCTTGCGCGGTACGGCAGCGAATGGCGCATGATCGACGACACGTGGTTCGTGAGCACGCCCCGCGAGCTGCAGCTCTGGGTGGGCGACAACATGACGCGCGTGCCCTGGGCCCGCATCAGTGAGGTGAGGGTGCACAAGTTCCAGCGGCTCTTTCGTCCACGACGTGACATCGGACAGTCGATCGAGACCGATGCGAGCATACAGGTATCGGTGGTCGAGATCTTCCATGGCGATGGAACGCAATCGGGCCGGCGGCACGCGACGCGCTTCACCCACGATCTCGAGGGGTGGCGAGAGCTGCTCACCATCATCCTCTCACGTGCGGGCCTCCAGCGCCTGACCCGCGCCACCAGCGAGATGGCCGATGAGCGCTACATACGACTCGTAAGCGACAGCTCACATCCCCCCCACGGGTCAGACCTGCGGTGAGCAACGACTTCCATGGCCTTGCCGTGGGGCAGGTGCTTCACGAACGCTACACCATTCTCGAACTTGCCGCCCAGGGGGGCATGAGCACGATCTACCGCGCCAGCGACAGCAACCTTCCCGGCTTCTGGGCCATCAAGCAGATGACCCCCCTGCAGGCACGCGCCGAAGACCTGTCGTCGATTCGGGCGCAGTTCCGCCAGGAGGCCGAGATCCTCACCCGCCTGCGTCACCCAGGCGTGCCCCGCATCATCGACTTCTTCACCGAGCGCGACATCGACTATCTCGTCATGGAGTTCGTCGAGGGAGAGTGCCTCGAGCATCTGCTCGATACCCACCGCTCGCTCAGCGAGTACGACGCCACGCGCATCGCCATGGCGCTGCTCGAGATCCTCGAGCATCTCCACAGCCACGGCATCATCTATCGCGACATGAAGCCGGGCAACGTCATCGTGACGCGCGACGGGCGCATCGTGCTGGTCGACTTCGGCATCAGCCGGCTGTTCACCACGGGCAAGAGCACCGACACGGTCATCGTGGGCACGCCGGGATTTGCTTCTCCAGAGCACTACGGCCGTGGACAGACCGATGCCCGCAGCGACGTGTTCAGCATGGGCGCAACCCTTCACCAGATGCTGACCGGCCACGATCCGTCCGATTCACCCTTCACGTTCACCTCGCCCGCAAAGGCACAGCCAGGACTGTCACTGGGCGTGTCGGAGGTCGTCATGCGCGCGGTCGATCTCCTCCCCGAGCGGCGCTTCGCCACGGCCGCCGCCATGCGCGAGGCCCTCGCCTCGAGCCGCAAGATGCCCCCGGCTCGGCGCGAGCTCTCCTATCCGCGATTCGTTCCTCCGCAGCAGCAGGCGATTGTCTACGGCAGCGGGCTCCTCGGCTCTACCATGGCGGGGCTGCTGGGCGCGACGCTCTACGACCCCCACGCATTGCTGCTGGTGCCTGTCAGCCTCGCCGCCATGTCTGGCATGGGCGTCATGCGCGGGTGGAAGCTGCGCCACACCCGTGTCGTGCTCGACGACGCGGGGCTGCGCGTGGTCGAGGGTGCCACCGAGACAGTGCTGCGCTGGGAAGAGATCCGGGAGATCCGGGTGCTGCGCACCACCGGAGCCAACCGCACCCTGTGGGGAGAGGTGACGGTGTACACCTCGCGCATCGACATCGTCACCCCCCATCACACCGCGCAGCTGCTGCCCGCCCTCCAGGGCTGGGAAGAGCTCGTTGCGTGGGTGGCCTATCGCTCAGGGCTGCGGCTTCGAGGAGGGGCAGCCCACGGCGCCGATGAGATCTACGCGCGCTGAGCACCGCGTGGAGACCTTCGCCTGAATCTGACGGCGTGCGCGAAGCGGCGCGCCGTGAGGTAAGTCCCTCAGCGCGTGGTCGTGACCGGGCTTGTCGCCACCGTGGGTGATGACACCGCTGAGACCAAGGGCGTCGTGCTGATGTTCATGAGCACCGAGATCTGGTTGGTCGTGCGATCGCTCACCACGAGGTCGGTCTTGCCGTCGCCGTCGACGTCGAGGGCCAGCACGAACGCGGGATTGGTGCCCGCGCTCCAGAGGCCACCGCTGTCATACGACGCCGTGCCCACCGTGCTGCGGTTCACCAGGACCGCCACATTCGTTCCTCCGCTGAGCGCGGCGGCCAGGTCGTAGCGCCCACCCACCGCGAACGGACCGTCGCAGAGCGAGACGGGTGTGCCCTCGAGGCCGAAGAGCTGGGCGCTGGCGAAGCTGACATCGATGCTCGGC
This sequence comes from Pseudomonadota bacterium, assembly GCA_010028905.1. Taxonomy (NCBI): domain Bacteria; kingdom Pseudomonadati; phylum Pseudomonadota; species Pseudomonadota bacterium. Next base: position 13,162 of record RGZZ01000034.1, read on the forward strand.
GTGGCCGCCACAGGCGTGGCGCTGGCCGCGGGAGTGGGGGTCGGTGAGGCGTTCGTCACCGTGGTGTTGAGAAGGATGGCGGCATTGCCAGCACCGGTGGCCACAGCGATGTCCTGGCGACCGTCTCCATCGATGTCGTCGACCACGAGCGCGTTCGAAGCGCCATCGCCCACGTTCACGCTCACCACCCTGGAGAATGTAGGCGCGGGAGGCTGGGGAACCGCGGTGACCTTCTCGGTGCTGCCGAGCAGCACCGAGACCGATCCATTGCTGTTCGCCGTCACCAGATCGAGGAACCCGTCTGCGTTCACGTCACGAATGACCACCTGCTGCGGGCCGCCGCCGGTGCCAAACGTGAAAGGCCCCAGAAAGGTTGGCGCCACGTGGGTGATGGTGGTGTTGAGGAACACCGAGACCGAGTTGTCGCCTCGATTCGTGGCCACAACATCGATACGTCCGTCGCCGTTGAGATCAGCCGTGGCCACCGAGACCTGCTGGGCCAGGGTGCTCGACTGGAAGAGGAAGAGGCCGCTGAACGTGGGCGTGCTGGCGCCGCCGGACGTGGTGTTCAGAAGAACGCCCACCGCGCCGGTGGGACCGCCCATCACGATGTCCGGGCGGCCATCGCCGTCGATGTCAGCGGTCGTGACCGACCCGACCTCGCTCACCGCGCCGAAGTCGAAGGCATCCGACAGCACAACCTTCGCGGGCGAGGGAGACGGCGAGGCATCGGTCTGGGCCGAGGTGGTGACTCGATTCGGAGACGCACTGGGGCTGGGAGAAGGAGACGCCGCCACGGTGGTGTTGAGCAGCACCGAGACGGTGTTGCTGCCGGCATTGGCCACCACGAGATCATCGATGCCGTCGGCGTTGAGATCGGCGCTGGCGATCCCAGCGGGCGCCTTGCCCACACCAAACGCCTGGGGACTGGCGAAGGCCACCCCGGTCTCATTCGTGGCGTTGCTGGCAGCGCCGCCGAAGCAACCGGCGAGCGCCATGACGAGCAACAGGCAGACAGCGACGACCGTGCCAGACAGTGATCCGATCTTCATGCGTCTCCCTTCGCCGTGCATCGGCCGCGGGCCTGTCTCCCATCGCCTGCAAGGCGCAGCGCTTCAGACCCGCTGCAGCACGGCCACCATGCGCCAGGCCTTGCGCCCGTAGTCATAGGCTACCTTTCGATCCATGGCGCCAAACCACGACAGCAACGTGAAGCGACCGCGCGAGAGCGCCTCGATCTCCGGCGCGAACCAGACGCGCTGGCGTCCCCGGGTGCGCACCTTGCGACGCCTCCCGCCCTCTTCGACCTCGAACTCCGAGCGCACGTCCATGCAATGGGTCACCGGATCGGGAACGGCCCGCCCTGTGTCCCATCGCACGGTGACCTTCACGCCGTCGCGCTCCCGCACCCACGCATCCTGGGTGGTGACGTCGCCCCGCAGGAACTTGCGGGGATGGGGCAGCTCGATGACATAGAGCCCGCCCGTTCGCAACGAGGCCGCCACGGCCTCGAAGTGCTGACGGGCGTCATCGGTCGTGAGCAGGTAGCAGAACGAACCGAAGAGGGTGTAGGCCAGATCGACCGGCGTCTCGGCGCGCCAGACACGCATGTCGCCCTCGACCACCTCGAGGGGACGTGGCTGGGCCCTCAGTCCGCCGAGGCGGCCCAGCAGCGACGGAGGCGGAGCTTTTGCGACCGCCGACGCCTTCCGGCGCAGATGCGCCACCATCGATGGCTCGATGTCGAGCGCCACCGACCGCAGTCCCCGCCGCGCGAACTCGAGAGCGTGATAGCCGGGTCCGGCCGCCAGCTCGAGGGCCGCCTCGAGGCGCCCTCCCGCCAGGCGCTCGACGCACCAGGCCATGAAGTCGCACTCGCGCGACGTCTCGCGCACATCGAAGGCCACATCGTAGCAGAGCGGATCGAGGTAGAGCTCGTGATGCTCAGACGGGCTCACGACACGGGCTCCAGCCGACCGTCTCGGGCCAGCGTGAAGGTGCGTCCGGCCCAGTGCACCTGGTTGCCCCGGACCGCCAACGCCCAGAGCACGAGCGTGATGAGATCCTTCACCGGAACGAGGAGAAGCCAGCTCGGTGAGACAGGTCGCCCCGCCACGCGGCGGAAGAGAAACGACGCGACACAGAGACGGAACGCAATCCAGGCGAAGAAGGTCTGCAGGCCCAGGACACCCAGCGCCAGCCCCGCCACGGCAAAGGCGGTCCCGTTCATCAACACGCTGAACAGGTAGCCGTTCTGGCGGCACACGCGGTAGCCCCGGTTCCAGCGCAGCTGGTGGTCGAAGAACTGCCGGAAGCTCGTGGGCCCGAGGATGTTGTCGACCACGTAGGGCGACATCACCACCCGCCAGCCGGCGTGCAGCGCGCGATTCCCCAGCAGGTAGTCGTCGGCAAGAAAGGGCTCGAGCCCCTCGAACCCACCGATGGCGCGCAAGGTCTCGCGCCTCACGGCCATGGTGGCCCCAAGGGCGAACGAGAGCCAGCGGTCGAGGGTGCACGCCACGAGCGTCGAGGGGATGAAATCGACGTTGATGGCAAGGGCTTCGAACGCGCCACCGAGATCGTCGGCCCATCGGGTGCGATAGGGGCACGTCACCACCCCTACGTCGTCGCCGCAGAAGCCCGCCGCCACTGCGTCGAGGTACCCGGGATCGACGCGCATGTCCTGGTCGCTCACCACGAGCACGTCTCCCGTGGCCTCACGCGCCAGGGCTGCCAGCACCGAGGCCTTCTTGTTCGGCCCCCCTGCGCGTGGCACTCGAACGACACGACTGGCGACGTGGGGGTAGCGGGCGCAAACGTCCTCCACCAGCGCGATGGCGGGGTCTTCCGGATCCTGGAAGCCGAAGATGATCTCGAACGTCCCCACATAGTCCTGCACGAAGAACGATGTGAGGTTGAGCTCGAGCGCCCGGCGCAGGTCAGCGGCCGCCTGCGCGTCGGCTTCACCGCGCAGCGGATCGAGCCCGCGCACCGGCTTGAGCAGGGAGAGCCGTGGTCGTGCGTCGCGGTCTGCTGGCGCCCCTCTTCGGGTGAAGGGGAAGCGCAGCACCGCGACCACGGCGAGAACCGCGTACACGACGGCGGCCAACAGCCCGGCCGTCGTCACGAGACGCGCGAGAAGAGCCATGCGACTAGGTCTGTCCGACCTTTTCCTTCTCCTTGCGCTCGCTCATGAAGCCGAAGAACTCGCGCCCCTCGCGAATGCGGCGCACAAACTCGCGACGGTCGCGCACCATGTCGTTCATGATGCGCAGGATGGGCTTCGGGCGCAGGTAGTAGTCGCGGTAGAACTTGTCGACCGACTCGAATATCTCTTGCGATGAGAGCCCCTCGTAGCTCAGCGCGGCCGACTGGATGCCGCTGTCGTTCACCAGGGTCGACGGGGCGAACCAGCCGTTCTGCTGGGCCTGCTGATACAGCTCGGTGCCCGGATAGGGGGCCGCCAGGGAGACCTGCAGCGAGTACGGGTCGACCTCCTTGGCAAATTCCATGGTCTGGCGGATGGTCGTGCTGGTCTCGCCCGGCAGGCCGAGGATGAACGTGCCGTGGATGCGGATGCCGAGCTTCTTGCAGTTCTTGGCGAACTCGAGGGCCTTGTCGACCCGGATGCCCTTCTTGATGTTGTTGAGGATGTCTTGGTTGCCGGACTCGAAGCCGACGAGCAGCAGGCGCAGGCCGCACTCCTTGAGCACCTTGAGCGTCTCGTAGGGCACGTTGGCCTTGGCGTTGCACGACCAGGTGATGCCCAGGGTCTTGAGCTTGCGAGCGATCTCCTCGGCGCGAGGCAGATCAGACGTGAACGTGTCGTCGTCGAAGAAGAACTCCTTGACCTGCGGGAAGTACTCGCTGGCCTTCTTCATCTCTTCGAAGACGCTCTGGGCGCTGCGCACCCGGTACACGTGCCCGCCGATGGTCTGGGGCCACAGGCAGAAGGTGCACTTCGAGGTGCAGCCGCGGCCGGTGTAGAGCGAGACGTACGGGTGCTTGAGATAGCCGATGTAGTAGTTCTCGATGGTGAGATCGCGCTTGTAGACGTCGACCACGTGCGGCAGCGCGTCCATGTCGTGGATGAGGGCGCGCTCCTTGTTGTGGCGCACCTTGCCATCCGGCAGGCGATACGAGATGCCGGCCACCTCGTTGAGCGGACGGCCCTCGGCGATCTCCTTGATGGTGAAGTCGAACTCCTTGCGCGCCACATAGTCGACGTGCGGCGCCGCCTGCAGGGTCTTCTCCGGCAGCACCGCGGCTTGCGCGCCCACGAAGCCGATGACCATCGACGGGTTGATCTCCTTGAAGCGGCGCGCGGTCTCGGCGTCGTTGGGCAGCGACGGCGTGCTCGTGTGGATGACCGTCATGTCGAAGCGAGGCGCCAGCTCGAGTACCTGCTCGACGGTGAGATCGTCGGCCGGTGCGTCGACCAGCTTGCTTCCCGGAACGAGTGCCGCCGGCTGGGCCAGCCACGTGGGGTACCAGAACGAGCGGATCTCGCGCCGTGCCTGATAGCGCGAGCCCGCGCCGCCGTCGAAGCCCTCGAACGAGGGGGGGTTGAGGAACAGAACCTTCACGAAAGAGCCTCCGGATGTAAGGGTGGGGTCAAGCGTCGAGCGATACGGTGTCGATCACGCGCTCGAGCAACGAGGCGAGATCAGATGAGGCCTTCAGCGCGGTGGCGCGAAGACCGAGAAGGAAGCGCAAGCCGCCGGGCCGCGCAAGTGCCGCGAGCACCAGGGCGAGGCGGCGAACATCACCACGTGCGTCGAGGTAGCGATTGAGATCGACCGGAAATCCATCATGCGCGCCGTCGGAGATGACGCGCAGCGACACGAAGGGAACGCCGTGCTCGCGGGCCACGCGAGCCACCGACAGCGACTCCATGTCGACCATCGACGCACGGGTGGCGAGCGCCCGCTTCTCATCGACGGTGCACACCACGCGGGGAACCGTCAGCAGGCTTGCGCGTTGCGCGCCGCAGGCGACCGCGACCTCCACCGACCGGTGGTCGCAGGCCACCTCACAGGTTCCGGCCTCATCGATCACGCGGTCGGCCACGGTGATGGCGTGACGGGGAAGAACGGGGTCGAGCCCGCCTGCGAGACCCGCACAGATGGCCAGGCGCACCGGCGTGGCCGCGAACAGACGGCGTGCGGCGTCCTCGGCGCGCGCCATTCCCGGGCCCGTCTCCTGCAGGCGCACGCTACGGCCTCGCCAGACCCCGTGCAGACGACCGTCACCGCCCTGCAGGCTGGGCGCGATGCGACGACGCACCTCGACCGACTCTTCCGGCACGGCCATGAAGATGGCCACGTCACAGCCGATCAGACGACGTTCACGCGACATCAGCAGGCGGTCTCCAGGGGAGGCAGGCGTGGGAACCTTCATCCCCGCGCGGGCGCGGCCGTGCTGGCGCCCTGAGTCCTTCCCTTGCGGTACGGGGTGAGGTTGTCTCGTCGCTGATACATGCCGAGTGCGTACAGCGGGAAGTAGATGCAGTAGTAGTGGTACTTGAGATAGAACACGCGGGGGAAGCCGGTGCCCGTCCACCACGTCTCGTTCCAGGTGCCGTCGGCGCACTGGGTGCGCACGAGGTAGTCGATGCCGCGACGCACACTGTCGCTGTCGTAGTCTCCGGCCGACATGATTCCCATGAGGGCCCACGCGGTCTGCGACGCGGTGCTCGGGCCCTGACCCCGAAGCTTGGGGAACTCATAGGAATCAGCGGTCTCACCCCACCCACCGTCGGGGTTCTGGTGCTCCCGCAGCCAGGTCGCGCCGGCCTGCACCCACGACTGGCGCATGTCGGCGCCGATGGCCTCGAGACCGCGCAGCACCTGCCAGGTGCCGTAGATGTAGTTCACGCCCCAGCGCCCGTACCAGCAGCCGTCCGGCTCCTGCTCACGCTGCAGGAACGCGATGGCGCGCTGCACCGGCGCGTCAGCCATGGAGTGGGTGCCGAGGCGCCCCAGCGCCTCGAGAACCCGTGCCGTGATGTCGGCGGTGGGCGGATCGAGCATGGCGTTGTGGTCTGCAAACGGGACGTGGGTGAAGATCTGGCGATCGTTGTCGACATCGAAGGCCGCCCACCCGCCGTTTCGGCACTGCATGGCCATCATCCAGTCGACACCGCGCCGGATGGCCGCCACGCGTCGTTCGTCGTCGCCCTCGGGGAGGCGGATGGTGTCAAGACCCATGAGCACCATGGTGGTATCGTCGACGTCCGGATAGAACTCGTTGGCGTACTCGAAGTACCAGCCGCCGATGGGCATGTTGCGTCGATAGCGGTGCACGTCAGCCGCCTGCTTCACCTCACGATCGAGGAACCAGCGCGCGGCCCGCTGCATGGACGGGTGGTCACCCGCAAGCCCGGCGCCCTGGACGCACACCGACGTGAGCGCCGTATCCCACACCGGGCTGAAGCAGGGCTGCATGCGCAGGGTGTCGCCCTCGCGGATCTCGAGCGCCTCGACCTCGGCCATGGCCTGCCGCATGAGCGGGTCGTCGCTCGCGTGCCCCGTGAGATGGAGCACCATGACGGTGTTGACCATGGGCGGGAAGATGGCGCCGACACCACCGCTCTTCTCCATGTGCTCGACCATCCAGGCCTTGCAGCGCCGCAGCGACGTGTCGCGGAAGGGGCGCACGCCGAGGCCTTCGACGACTTTGAGCACGCGGTCGACGGTGAGGAAGAAGTTGCGCCACGACACCAGGTTGTCGCTGAACCGCATCTTCATGCGTGCGAGGTCTCGCCCCCCGACGAAGAGCTCGTCGATGCGCGCGTTCGCGGGAACCGGCACGACAGGCTTGTGGTGCCAGATGATGGCCATGGTGATGACCATGGCGCGCGACCACGACGACATGGCGTAGATGTTGAAGTAGGCGCTGTTGGGCAGCAGGATGATCTCCGGCGGGATGGCCGGCACGGCCGCCCACTCGTACTGGCCGAACATCGACAGGCCGAACTTCGTGAAGCTGTTGCAGGCCGTAACGCCGCCCTTGCGCAGGATGACCTGGCGCGCCCGCTCCATGTGCGGCGCATCAGGGCTGTCGCCGACCAGCTTGAGGATGAAGTAGGCCTTGACCGACGCGCTCACGTCGACGGGTCCGTCGGGGTACATGACCCATCCGCCATCTGGATGCTGATGGCGCCGCAGGTACTCGGCGAGGAGGTGCATCTTCTCGGTGACGCGGTGCTCGAGGAAGTAGATCAGCATCGCGTACTCAGATTCGAGGATGGTATCGCCCTGAAGCTCGGCGCACCAGAACCCCTCGGGCTGCTGGACGCCCTGGAGCCATTGCTGGGTGCGCTCGACGGCCTGATCGACCGACGCGCTCGACGGCGCCTGCTCGTTCTGTGGAGCGCCGCTGGACGGAGACTGTGCCTGCATGGAACTCCTCTCGGGGGCGGATGCATCTCGCCACGTGCCCCCGCTCGCGGTCGCCCGTATTGTATGCCGGGTCGACTCCTGATGCAAGAGGGAGCGGTAAACAGGGGGCGGCGGAGCGCGAGGGGGCCCAGGCGTGAGACTGGAGCGCACCGCTCGTGGCGCGGACCGACCGGCGAGGTGCAGGACGGGTGCAGAGAATTTATTTCAAGTTCTGCCCTGGCGGGCCTCTT
>RGZZ01000035.1 GCA_010028905.1 Pseudomonadota bacterium
GACACGCATCTTGCTGCTCCACTCGAACCGCCTCTTCAGAGAGGGGCTGACCGCCCTTCTTCGCACCCATGACGCGATCAGCGTTGTGCTCTCCACCAGCTCCCCGGACGAGGCGACACGGTCGACAAGGCCCCTGCGCCCTCACCTGGCGCTCGTGGAGATGCGCGACGAGACCACGCTTCAAGCGTGCCGCGCCATCCATGCCGCCCACCCTCGGCTGCCCATCGTCCTGCTCGGCGGCACGGCCGACCTCGCGCTGATCGTGCGCGCACTGCGAGAAGGGGGCAGCATCTACCTTCCTTCGGACGCCGACCCGTCGAGCCTGCTCATCAGTATCAGGCAGGCGCGTCAAGAGGGGCGTGCCGTCGGACCCCGCCTGTCCACGCCTCACAGCGGCCCCGTATCTGACCCGCTGCTCAGCCCTCGGGAGCGCGACGTGCTGCGCCTCGTCGCGAAAGGGCACGCGAACCGCTTGATCGGCAGGCGTCTGGCCATCAGCGAGAACACGGTGCGCAATCATCTGGCCAATGCCTACCAGAAGCTCGAGGTAAGCGACCGCACACGAGCCGCCCTCATCGCCCTGCAACGGGGGCTGCTGTAGCGCGCAGCCCACGCGGCTCACTCGCTGGCGCTTCCCCCGAGGCGCAGGTTGTAGTTCTGGAGCATCGCATCCATCTGGGTGCTCTGACCGGACTTCTTCATCACCGTCTGCTCCCGCACCATTCCCACACCCTTGCAGTACCAGCGCTTGGTCTGGATCTCAGCGCCATCCGCGGAACGTCCCCTGATGAGCACCAGCAGCGCAGTCTCGTCGCGACCGAGAACATTGAGACGTCTCAGCCCCTTGATCTCGAAGACGAGCAACGCCGAACCCTGAGACGCGGGCGCCTGCCAGGTCCAGTGAACCCCTTCGCGCAGGGGATGGCGGGCCAGGGTCTCTGGCGGGTCGAGGAAGAGCTCGGTGCCGCCGTGAACCCGCTTGAGCACCTCGACGCTGGATGCGCCGACAGAGATGCTCTCTCGCTGCACGCTCTCGGTCGCGTCTCCCACGAAGCTCTCCAGGACCCAGCAGGTCACCCCGTTCACCACTTCCTGATGGGTCACCCGCATGACGACGCGATTGTAGTTGGAGCGATACTCCCACGTGTTGCCCAGGGCCAGGGGGAAGTAGTCGGCCAGCCTCCCCATCGATGACGGAGCGGAGGTCGTGGCGCGTTCGAAGAGGTTCCAGCGATCCTTTGCTGGCGACGCGAAGGGGTGCGCGCTCCCGGCCGAAGGCGTAGCGGAAGGCGTAGCGGAAGGCGCCGCGGGAAGGCCAGAGGGCGGGAGCCCGCGCGACGGGGGAACCGCCGACGGCGAACCTGGCGGTGCCGCCACGGCGGGCGCCAGGACGAGCAGCAGGGCAAGGGTCACGCTGGCCACGCCCCCGAGTGTGCGCGGCACGGAGACGCTCGGTGCGTCTGCTGGCAGCGCGGAGAGCGGGCGAGGCGGGGCGGGCGCGAAGAGAAGCGCGCGCAGCGGAACGCCGACGAGCAGGACGAGAGCGAAGAGGTAGAGACCCGGCCAGAGCGGCGCGATGACCAGGAAGAGAAGCGACATGTAGAGCATCTCTGCGCCGTACAGCTCCCACGGCCGCTTCAGGAGCGAGACATGCTCGACGGTGGCCGCGCACGACGGGCACCTGCGATTCGCGAGATCGATATCGCCCGCACAGAGAGGACAGAACGGTCGCAGCGCGTGCAGCTCAAGCACCACGTTCGCAACCCGCTCACAGATCTCGCGGACCAGGCCCGGCGCGTCGGACAAGGGGAGCACAAGGGAGCTGTCGAGGCGAATGCGCCGCTTCGGTCCCTGCAGGTCGAAGCGCCTCGCCCACGCCTGCCCGTCACGGGTGACGTCAACGCGGATCCGGGCGCTCTTCACGTCTCTCCAGGTCACGATCTGCTCTCCCCCCTCATCGTTGAAGCAGAGGGTTCGACGGTTCGTGGAGAGGCGCACACCCGCGAGTCGCTTCTGGCGAAAGACGCGACGCGACGAGATCAGGAAGATGAGATACATGGCCGCAAGCCCCATGGTGAACGCGCCCGGCGCTTCCTCGAGGCGGGCTCTCACGGCCGGATGCAGCCGCGAGATGACGACGAAGGAGATCATGAGCGCCAGGGTGAGCCAGGTCATGACCTCGCCGACCCGACCGCCTTTGGGCGTCGTACCGTAGCCGTGCTCTGCCACCCGCTGCCTGCTCTCCTCTGCCCAGACGTCCCCGCGTTCCGAGGGCTCGAATCACACCTCACGCGGGATGACGGGGAGGATTTGCGGCCCGCTGCGCAGTTCCTTCAGTCAGCACCCGCTTGTGGGCGCCCATGTTCACATCGCGGAAACAATTTGTTCAGCAACTGTTCACATGCAGAAGTGTCTTGCCGTGATATAGTCAATCTAGTAGGATGGAGAGGGATCTCAGCCGCCGACCACGCGACGACGGTCCCGCCCAAATGCACACAGGGGGTTTCTCATGCTGGAAGGCGTTCAGAGCATCATCGGCCGCATCCAGGAGATCGAGACGTCGTTCCAGGCACGCGGTTCCGTGCCGGAGATCAGTTTCCAGCAGCAGTTCCAGCAGGCGCAGTCCGCGCTTGCGGGCGCCTCGTTCACACCCAACGCCCTCGCGTCGCAGATGCCCGGGGCGCCGAGCGTGCAGCCGTTCCTGAGCAATGTGAACCCCTCGCTCTGGAGCATGATGAATCCCGCGGGAATGGCCACCCCCACCACGAGCACCGCGCTCTTCAACCTTCCTGGCACGGCGCTCGAGCGCGCTGCAGCCTCGCAAGACGGACGTCAGTACTGGGGCAACTCGTGCGCGCACGCGGTGAACGACGTGCTCAAGTCGATGGGCATCGACATCAAGGACAAGGTCAAGGGGAACACCGAGTGGGTTCCCAACTACGCCGACCTCGGTCAGAAGGTCGGCTCGCTCAACGATATGCGCCCGGGCGATCTGGTGATCTACAACAACGAGATCGGCCAGGGCGGCTTCGATCACATCGGTATCTACGCCGGCAACGGCGAAGCCTGGAACGTGTCATCGGCCGCCGGTCACAAGTGGGTCAAGACCAAGGTCGGCGAGACCCGCTTCCAGGAAGGCCGCCGCATCACAGTCCCGATGTAGCTCGGCAGCTGTCTGAGCAGACCGGATCAGAAGAGGGCCGCGCGTCGCGCGGCCCTCTTCTGTCTGCCCGCAATCTCGCGGCGCCGGTCAGACGCCGACAGCCTGTCGCTCGCGCACGTCGAACTCGAGCTTCCAACGCCCCTCTCCCTCGCGAGCCACGCACCAGAGCTCAAGCGTGCCCACTTCCGTCACCACCGACCGCAGGCGCACCGGCATCAGCTGTCCGGGCTTGTCAGAACCGGTGGCCGCAAGCTCCACGGTGAGGGTGGCGATCTCCTCGAGCTCTTCCTCGTCCCAGTCCTCGAGCGTTGCACCGACCCCGTCATCCCGTCGAAGGGCTGAAGCCAGGAAGCGGAACTCGGCGGGCTCACCGACCACGAGACCGAACTCCTGGTCGGGAAGATCGGCCTGGGTGCCCTCTTCCATGCCGAGGGGCGCCACGCAGACCGCCTTGAGCGGAGGAGGCAGACCCGGAATGGCGGGACGCGCCACCTCGACCCCTACGAAGTAGGCCTTCGACGTGCCTCCGCGGATGCGAATGCCCTTGCCGTGCCTCACACGCCCATACGCCGAGGCGCCGCGCGCCACAGCCAGATCGAGATCGTCGCTGGCCAGCTCACGTGCGGGCTCGCTCCCCTCCCCGCTCAGCCACCCCTCGAGCAGGTGCAGCACGCGCTCTCGCAACCGAGACGCTTTCATGACGCCACCGTTGAAGAGAACTGCCGTGGGGTGGGCAAAGCTCCTGCCCTCCGCGCCATCGGCGAGGGCAGGGAGGGCGTTGCTCAGGAAAGACGCCAGATGGCGAGAGATGGCAGGATCGGCCTCGTAGGGGAGCCCGAGCTCCGCAAGTCCGGTTCGACGGGCGCGGGTAGCGTGATCACTGGGCGCGCACACGGGGAAGAAGCCGTCGAGAATCACGCGTTCCACATCGTCGCGCGTCAGCTGCGTGGTGATGGACCCTCCGATGAGACGGGTGCCCCGCCCCTCGATGACAAGCTCGCGGGAATCCTCGCCATCTGCATCGAGAAGGCGCTCCTTGGCGTCGCGACAAGCGTGCACGAGCTGCTGGAACTGCCAGGCGTCGAGCTTGTGCCCCTCTGCCTTCAGGCGAGCCTGAGCGTGGGCCGCGAGCGCGAGATCCATGTTGTCGCCGCCCAGGAGGATGTGCTCTCCCACGGCGATGCGCTCGAGCTGGAGGTTTCCCTCTTCCTCACCGACGGAGATGAGGCTGAAGTCGGTGGTGCCTCCCCCCACGTCGAAGACCAGGATGAGGTCGCCCACCGTGACGCTCTTGCGCCACTCCTCTCCCCGCGCGTCGAGCCAGGCGTAGAGTGCCGACGTGGGCTCCTCGAGAAGGGTCAGGTGCGTGAATCCGACCCCACGAGCCGCCTCCGCGGTGAGCTCACGCGCCACCGCGTCAAACGAGGCGGGCACGGTGAGCACGATCTCCTGCTGCTCGAGCGGCTGATCGGGATTGGCGTCGTTCCACGCATCCCGGATGTGCTCGAGATAGCGTGAGGCCACCTCCACGGGCGAGCAACGGGGCACGTCGTCCGGTGCCTTCCACGGCAGGATGGGCGCGCGACGGTTCACCCCGTCATGGCACAGCCACGACTTCGCGGAGGCAACCACGCGCTGCGGAACCCGCGCACCCTGGTCACGCGCGAAGGTTCCCACCGCCATCTCAGCCGCATCGTTCCAGGGCAGGGCCAGGCTGCCAGGGGCCAGCTCGTGGGCACCCGGAAGATAGAGGAACGACGGGAGAACCTCCCGGGCCTCCACCGTTCCCGGGTGGGTCACCTGGGACACGCTGAAATCAACGACCCGGGCCTCCTCTGCGACGGCGTCGACATGCGCCACCGCGCAGTTCGTCGTACCCAGATCGATGCCGACGATGCTCTTGCACTCCTGTGATGACACGTTGCTGATCCTCCAAGATGTTCTTCGACGCGCGCGCCTCGCGCCACGCTGCTGCGCCCACGCGCGGGAACGGCTCTCCGCTTGCGCCTGCGGTCTTGTGCGGTGGGGCCGCAATCGGCTTCAGTTCACCGTTCGCGACTGCTCGCCACTTGAAGCGTGGGTCCCCCCATGCTACACTACTCGGGCATGAAATCCTCGTCCCCCAGAAATCCGTGGTCCTCCTATCGCACGTACGTCATCGGATGCGGACTCGCGGGAACCCTGCTGAGCGATTTCGCGGTCACGCTCCAGTCTCAGCCGCAGCCTATGAGTCACTACCTCATCGGATCCGTTGCGGCGGCCGGCATCTATACGGCAGCAACTGCGCTCTCCCTGGGAAAGAAGGAGGCCACCGGGTCGATAGATGTCGTCGCGGTGGTCGACGTGGCCGTCCTCGGCGTGGTCTCGATTCTGGCGCACGAGCACGGAACCGCCGCGCTGTACAGCATGTATGGCCTGGTCACCCTGCTCTCCATGGCGACAAACGCCTCCGTGGGCTTCGTGGGCGCGGCACTCGCATCGCTTCTCTTGCTCGGCGCGCGGTTCTTCACCGGCGGAGCTGTCCAGCCCGTGCGCATGATCTGCGACGCCTTCCTGCCGGTTGGCCTGTTCTTCATTCTCGGATCGGCGGGCGCTGCGCTGCGCCAGTACCTTCTGAGCGGGGTCTCGCGCGAAGCCGCCGAGCATCGAGACCGCGCCATCGAGGAGTACCAGAAGAACGCGCGGCATCTGCTTCTCGAGAAGGAGAAGAGAGAGCGCGATCTGAGCGACAAGAAGCAGCAGCTCTACGCGCTCCTCTCGGTCTCGCAATACCTGAGCAGCACGCGCAACACGAAAGACCTCCTTCAGGCCATGTGCAGGCGGGCGCGCGAGGACATGAACTGCGCTGCGTCGTTCGTGATGCTCGTCGAAGAACGTGATCTGAGGCTCGTCCACTCGGTGGGAATCACCGAGATGACCCAGCGCCTGATGGACTGCAAGGTCGGCGAAGGCCTGCTCGGTGAAGTTGTCGCCAGCAACAAGGTCGTGCGGCTGAGCGAGAAGGACGCCGACCCACGGCTTCGCGCCTTCAAGCAGAACTGGGAATCGTTCCGAAACGTGCTCTTGGTTCCCCTCACGACGTCGCAAGACCCCACGCCCTTCGGCCTCATCGGCGTGGCCAACCTGCTTGTGGGCGAGGAGTTCCTTCTCGACGCGCACGAGGACTACCTCAAGATCCTGGCCGCAAGCTCGGCCATCGCGATCAAGAACATCAGCCTCACCGAGAACCTCGAGCAGAGCTACCACGAGATCATCCATGCCCTGGCGCAGGCCATCGAAGCCAAGGACCCCTACACCCACGGCCACATCGGGCGCGTGCAAGAATACGCCACCAGCCTGGCGCAGGCCCTCAAGCTGTCTGAAGCAGAGGTGAGAACCATCGCCAAGGGGGCCATCCTGCACGACGTGGGCAAGATCTCCACCCCCAACGAGATTCTCAACAAGCCCGGCGCTCTCACGCCAGCCGAGCGAAAGAAGATGGACGATCACGTCACGTCTTCCATCCACATCCTCAAGGACATCAAGTCTCTTCCGCCGGAGGTGTTCGAGATGGTGCTCTACCATCACGAGCGCTTCGACGGCAAAGGCTACCCCTATGGCTTGAGCGGTGACGAGATCCCCATCGGCGCGCAGGTGATCAGCGTGGTCGACGCGTTCGACGCCATGACCACCGACCGGCCCTACCGCAAGGGCTTTCCCCAGGAAAAAGCCCTTGATCTGCTCGCCATCAGCTCGGGCAGCCAGTTCAGCCCTCGAGTGTTGCAGGCGTTCTTCAGCCTGTTCAACTTCAAGCCGCGCACCAGCAACGGTGGGGGACCGCTCGAGCTCGGAAAGGCAGAGCGGAAGTAGCCGATTCCCCCACGCCCTCAACGAAGCTTCATCACCCCCACGGAAGAGAAGCGGCGCCCGCATTCACGCGGGCGCCGCTCCTGCTTCAGTGCCCTGAGGTCGGAGGCTTGCGACGACGACGGCGATTGCCGTTTCCGCGACTCCGCTCATCGCGGCGAGGTGGCGGGCTGTCGGTGGTCAGATCGCGTCCGACCCTCGACTCGTAGTACTCGACATCGAACGCCCCGCCTCGGGGACCGCGGTAGCCCTCTTCTCGGAACGGCGTTCGACGGGGCGAGCGCTCAGACGATGAAGTGCTTCGGCCACGCGACGAACGTCCTGAGCGCGAACCTCCGCGCCCCTCATCGGTGATGCCGTAGTCTGACGCGTTGACACGCTCGAGGTCGCGCGCATCGCGACGTCTGTAGACAGGCCGCTCGTCGTCGCGGTTCCTGGTGTCGCCGCCCCCGCCGCCGCTACGACCGCGCCCGCGATCTTCTTCATCGCGACGCCAGCGCGAAGACGAGCGTTCGTCGTCACGCCGCTCGGGCACCCGATCCCGGCTGCGCGAGCCGCGGCGTCTGGTGTCGTCATCGGCCTGCCTGGCGTAACCGCTCTCGCCACCGTACTCCCCACGGCCTTCACGGTGTCGATCACGGCCGCCGGAGGAGCGCTCTGGCGCTTCAACGTCGACCTCGCGCTCGACCTCACCTCTCCCCCCCCGACGACGCCTGCGCGACCGACGGGCAGGACCTTCGTCGCGCCCCTCGCCCGCCAGTGCGGGCTTTGCCCGTCCTGCCGAGGTAGCCACGGGAGCGACATACGGGTGCCGCTCACGCCACCAGCCAAGCACATCGACACCATCACCTGTGGCGAACACGGTGATCTCGAACAGATCGAGGGCCTCCGCGAAGTACGGCTTGCGTGACAGCACCTGTGCAAATCCCCGGTTCGCGCGGCGGAACTTGCGCTGCGCAGCCAGGATCTGGCAGACCCGCTCACGATCGCGCTTGGACACGAGCACCGTCTCGGTGAGGGGGCGGAGCAGCGCGAGAACGAGCTGCTCAGGGTCGCGATCAGGCTGCTCAGCCAGCACCCAGTCGGCCGTGTGGCGCACGATGGGATGGAACAGCGCCGAGTACAGGGTGGCGCGCGTCAGCGGGAAGCCTGCTCGCGTGCGCGCGTCTACCGAAGACAGAAGCCGCCAGAAGAGCGCACCTCGATCCGGAGCAAGCGCGCATCGCGTGCCCTCTGGCGTGACGATCTCCATGCTCCGCTCGTCTGCCACGAGGTCGAGATCTTCTTCCTCGGAGAGCGGCACGTCATCAGACGGCTCGAGCGCCTCCACGCCTCCTTCCCCTGCCTGCTCGTCGCCCGCGGCCTCGTCTTCCGCCTCTTCGCTGTCGATGGGCTGCTCGTCAACCCCGAGGACACGCTCCTGCTCCTCCGGATCGACATCTTCATCTGCGTCGAGAAGCATCTCGGCCTCGATCGCCTCGGAAGACTGCCGTGCCTCGGATCGGGCATCGAGCTGAAGCCCCGGTCCGGCGGGGACGCCGTGAAGGTACTCATAGACCTCGGGCAGCACGTAGCCCAGCAGGCCGGACGCCTTCATGAGCTGCAGCGAGCGACACGAGGCCCCGCCCTCGAGCAACCGCGCGGCCTCCTCGACCACGCGCGAGGTCGAGCATCGCGTGATCTCCTCGGCGTGCTCGCAGATGGCCTCCCAGGTCTCGGGTTCGATGGCGAAGTCAAGCCGCGCCGCGAACTTGATGGCCCGCAGCATACGTACCGGGTCTTCACGAAACCGCACATTGGGGTCGCCGATGGTTCGGATGACGCCCGCCTCGATGTCATCGACGCCACCCACGTAGTCGATGAGCGAGAACGAAGCGATGTCGTAGAAGAGGCCGTTTATGGTGAAATCGCGCCGCAGCGCATCTTCCTCGGGGCTGCCGAAGGTGTTGTCCTGGCGGACGAGGAGATCTTCCTGGTTCTCCTCATCGCGCTCTGGCTGCGCCCGGAACGTCGACACCTCGACGATCTTGTGATCGCGGAAGTGGATGTGGGCCAGTCGGAAACGACGTCCGATGAGCCAGCAGTTGCGAAACAGCTTCTTCACCTGACCCGGGCGGGCCGACGTGCTGATATCGAAGTCCTTGGGGTTTCGCCCGATCAGGAGATCGCGCACCCCGCCGCCGACCAGGAACGCCGTATGACCCGATCGATAGAGCCGGTAGAGCACCTTGAGCGCGTCGGCATCGATGTTCTTGCGGGAGATGGGGTGATCGGAGCGAGGGATGATGATGGGCTGCATCAGTGCTGCTTTCTTGTCATAGATGGACGCCGCTGTCGGTCGCTCTCGAGGGTGCTTGCCGACGCCCGCCGCACGGCGGACAGAAATCGCGCCGCTTGCAGCGCTGTGGTTAGGCGCGGCAGCCCGCGAATCCTTCGTGGGAGGGGATCGCGACGGGTGCGTGAAGGAAACCTTCCGGCGGGGGGCCAAACTTCTCCGAGCGAGCGCCTTCGCGGCCTCGAATGCCCATCTCGGAGGTGCACTCCCGCTCATGGCGCCCGTCGATGAAACCCTCTCCGCTGAAGATCTCGCTGCTGGCCAGGCAAGTCTGCGCAGCCTCCTGACGGGGTTCTGGGGGGCGCGCGCAGTGCACGCGGCCGTGCGCGTCGACCTGTTCAACGCACTGTCGGCAAGACCTCAGAAAGCCGACGAGGTCGCGCAGTCGCTGCGCATCGACCCGCGCGCGTGCGAGGTTCTGCTCAATGCGCTCGTCTCCCTGGGGCTGCTCGAGCGAGAGGAGGGCGCCTACAAGAACAGCCTGGTGAGCAAGACGCTGCTGGCCAGTGACAGCGAGTACCGCCAGTCATCCCTCGCCAGGGCGTTCTCCGACGAGTGGGACGCCTTCGGAAGCCTCGAGGAGACCCTGCGCACCGGTGCCCCGCCTCGTCCCGTGATTCCGCGCGACGAAGACGAGATCAACGCACGGCGCGACGAGGCCTCGGTCATCGCCCCGCTGATCGTGAAGAAGCTCGACGTGTCGCGCGTCAAGCGCGTGCTCGAGATCGGTGCGGGCCCGGCGACCTACGCCATCGCCCTCGCGCAGGCCAGCGCAGGGTATGAGATCACCGTTGTCGATTCGCAGCAGCGCGCACCCCTGGCGAAGCAGCGCATCGATGAAGCCGGCCTGGGCGGACGCATCCGCGTGGAAACAGCCGACCCGCTGAACGCCGACTTTGGCACGGAGTGCTACGACCTCGTGCTCATCCCTGGGCTTCGACTGCTGAGCCTCGACCTCGCAAAGCCTCTTGTGAAGCGCGCCTTCCAGGCCACGGTATCAGAGGGGCGGTGCGTCATCGACGACATCCTGCTGCGTGACGACCGCACCGGCCCACTGCCCGCGACGCTCCTCGCGCTCGAGATGCTGACCCGCGCCGGTGGCGCGCGCACGTACTCGGGCTGGGAGGTCACCGACCTCATGCAGACCGAGGGCTTCATCCGCGTCCAGATCATCCCCCTCGACCCGAGCGCCCACTCTCTCGTCGTGGGAATCCGACCCTGACGCCTGACGCTCGCTCGGGTGCTCGTCTCGAGCGCTCGCTTCGCCTCATCGACGTTGTCGCACTCGGCGTGAACGGGGTGGTCGGCGCCGGCATCTTCCTCCTGCCTGGGCGTATCGCGAACCTTGCCGGTGGCTGGTCGTGGGCGGTATATGTCGGGTGCGCCTCTCTCTGCTTCCTCGTAGCGCTCTGCTTCGCCGAGATGGGGAGCCGCTATGGTTCGACCGGTGGCGCCTACCGCTATGCGCGCGGAGCGTTCGGACCCTTCTGGGGTTTCCTGGTGGGGTGGATCGTCTGGCTCTCCGCCGTGCTGGGCTGGGCGTCTGTATCGGTGGGCCTTGCAGATCTGCTCACAGGTCTGGGCGTCAGCGCGATCAGCGGCCCCTTCGGACGGGCGACCTTCGTGGCCGTGCTCGCCGGCAGCCTTGCCGCCCTGAACGCGCGGGGCGCGCGTGTGGGCGCCTTGACGAACACGATGTTCTCGGTGCTCAAGCTCGTTCCCCTCGCGCTGTTCGTCGCGATCGGCGCCGCTCACGCGACCGCGTCACCGTTCTCGCTTCCCGCGGCGTGCAGCGGCCCGGGAGACCTCCAGTCGCTGCTGCTGTGGTCTCTCTTCCTGTACTCGGGGTTTGAGGAGGTGACGGTTCCGGCCGGCGAGACGGTGGACCCCGAGCACACCGTGCCCCGCGCGCTCTTCGTGGTTCTCGGCAGCGCGACGGTGGTGTACATCCTCGTGCAGCTGGTGGCGCAGGCGGTCTTCCCCGCACTCGGTGCCTCAGAGCGGGCCCCCCTTGCCGATGCCGCTCAAGCCCTCCTCGGGTCGAGAGGACTTGCGCTCATCGGCGTAGGTTCGGTGGTCTCCCTGCTGGGAACGAACGCCTCCATCGCCTTCACCGGCCCCAGAAGCCTCTACGCCCTCGCCGAAGATGGCTTCGTCCCCGCCCGGCTGGCCCAGCTCGATGAACGGTTTCACGCACCGCGCACCGCCATCGCGCTGACCGCGGGCCTGGTGATCGCCCTTCCCCTGATCGACACACTGCATCTCCAGAGCTTCACGCTCGGGCGCCTCTTGAAGATGAGCGCGCTGGCGTCGCTGCTGCAGTACATCGCCACATGCGCCGCCACCATCGCCATGCGGCGATCATCAGACGCCCCGCCTGCTCGCTTCCGCGCACCTGGCGGAGCGATGCTGCCCTGGGCGGCCCTGGCTCTCGTGGTGGGGCTTTTCTGCATGGCCGACCTGCAAGACAAGCTGGCCACCCTTGTGGGGGTGGCCCTGGGATTGCCGCTCTGGTGGCTGACGCCGCGTGAGGTCAGACAGGCTGTCGAGCACCGAGGCGACGCGCGCGATGAGGCCTTCGTAGAAGGGCAACCCGCTTCAGCGCGCGCGCCTCGGGTCTAGCGAACCTCGAGAAGCTCGACGTCGAAGACCAGCGTCGCGTTGGGCGGGATGACGCCAGGATAGCCTCCCGCGCCATAGCCCAGCTCAGAGGGAATCGTGAGCGTGCGCTTCCCGCCGACGTTCATCGACGCGATGCCCTCATCCCATCCCTTGATGACCTGACCGCGACCGAGAACGAACTCGAAGGGCTCGTTGCGATCAACGCTCGAATCGAACTTCTGACCGTTGACAAGACGGCCGGTGTAGTGCACCACGACGCGCTGGCCGGAAGAGGGCTGAGCGCCCTCTCCCACGACCTCGTCTTCATAGTGGAGTCCGCTGGAGGTGGTCGGCATGGAAGTGAACGCTCCTACTTGATGGCGATGAGCTCGACGTCGAACTTGAGCGTGGCGTTGGGCGGAATCGCGCCACCAGCGCCACGGCTGCCGTAGCCCAGCTCCGCGGGAATGACCAGGGTGCGCTTGCCCCCGACCTTCATGCTGGCCACGCCTTCATCCCAGCCCTTGATCACCTGACCCTGGCCGATGACGAACTCGAACGGCTTCTCGCGATCAACGCTCGAATCGAACTTCTTGCCGTCGAGGAGCCAGCCGGTGTAGTGCACCACCACGGTCTGCCCCGCAGCGGGAGACGCCCCCTTGCCCTCGACCGTATCGATGTACTGCAGCCCGCTGGCGGTCTTCACCATCTTGCCATCGGCGGCTGGTGCAGGGGCTCCGGAGGTTGATGTCGCGGGCGCTCCCGACGTCACCGGCGCCTTTTCGGCCGGCTTCTGCGACGTGGTGCTCTCTGCGCAGCCGCCAGCGAACAGCAGGGCTGCGAGCGCGAGACAGGTGACCGGAGTGGACAGACGCATGGGATACCTCACTGATGTGTTGTCTTGCGCGCGGGGGCGCGAGCGGCACCTTCCGCACCCAGTGTCCTTCTCCTGCAGATGGGTTCCGCGCGCCAGTGCACGGCAGGCAGCGCAACGGAAGCGGCTCCTCAGTGCCACTCATCCTGTCGATGCGGGAGGCCGGGCGCCTCGGGAAGCACCTCGACCTTCGGAGAGGCAGACGGTGAGGAAGAAGGCGCTTGAGGCGAACGAGGCGCAGCGGAGGAGGAAGCGCTGCTCTCCCGCACGAGAACCTCATCTGCGAATCGAGGATTGATCACGACGTGCATGGCCCCGTTCGGCAGCCTGCGCTTGTAGATGCGATCAAAGCGCCAGTCGACATCGAGCAGGCCAGCGAGGAGCGCGTCAGAGACCACGAGATCGACCGCCAGTCCGGCGCGGTGCGCGTCGGAGTCGTGCCCGTGAGAGATCTCGAGGACGCCGCGACGATGGGGGCGTGCAGGCGCTGGCTTGCCCGAGCGCTGTGATGCAGAGGCGCTGCGCCACCGCCGCTCGAGCGCATCGAGCCAGGCGTGCAGCTGGGCCGTGGCGGCGAAGCCGCGACGCGTCACCAATTGGCTGCGCGGCACGAACCCCCGGGTCTCCGCCTCCCCCTGCTCCGGCCGATAGCGGGCACAGAGCTCTGCCAGCGCCTCGCTCGACGCGCGCGTGGCCGCCAGCGCGCCAAGCGTCTTCCACACGTACAGGTCAGACTCATCGCCCATGGCCTCGCGCGAATTCGCAGCCGTCGTCACGTCGCCGTCCATGGTGCGCAGCCCGTTGAGCATCTCGCGGCTTCGACGATCGTTCCACAGCGTGACATACGAGAGGCGCAGGCGCTTCAGCCCATCAACGATGGGCCCACGGTCGTGACGGCTGTATCCGCCGGGCCGGGGCGCGTGGCGACGCAGGAAATCGATGAGCAGGTCATCGGTGTTCGCCACGCCGTTGTGGTAGGTGGAGATAGCCAGATCGGGACATCCCGGATACATCGCCAGGAGATAGCGCATGTAGACGACGCTGTCTTCGATGTTGGCGCGAGGCACCGCCCGCTCATCCTTGACGTGAGCGGCCCTGCGCAGCGTCTCGTGCACCGAGGCCAGATCGAGCTCACGCGCCCGCTTGTCGAGGAACGCAGCCCGTCCACGAATGAGGGCGGCCAGTGGATGATGGGGTCCGCACAGGTCCACGAGGTCGGCCAGCGTGCGGCAGAACGAGGCCGCGGCGAACTCGACCCGGGCATACCGCCCGCTGACGCGATGCGCCTGCGCGACGGCACCGTCGGAGAGCTGTCCCAGTCCGACACACGCGGCGTATGAGGTTGCGGCGGTCTGACCGCTGTTCTCCCAGGCGAGGATGGCGGTGGCCATCGGCTGCGGCACGCCGAACCGCTCACACGCGATGGCAATCTCGTCGGAGTGGGCGCGGATGACGGCCACATTGCTGTCGATGCGATGCGAGCGCGTCTCGTGGAACACGATGTGGAAGCAGGCGAGAACCTCGGCCACCGCCTGACGACGCTCTTCGTCGCTGGCCTCGATGAAGACGCCGTTCACGCACGACTCGACGAGGCCGAGCACGCCAGCGCTGTACTTTTCGGCGTGAAAGCGAGCGAGGTCGGAGCGTGGCGGCGCGGCGAGCGCGGGCGCACAGGCTGCGAGAGGCAGAATGACACAGAGGAGCCGCATCGCGTGCCTGCCGACCCGCAGAAGCGACTGCCCTGCCCTGATGCGCGCGCTCAGCGTCCTCCAGCGCTGCCCTTCTCGAGATCTGCGGTTCCGAATCCCCGCTCGGTCAGGAACCTGCGCAGCTTCTTCTGGGCGCCGATGAGCTTCTCGACATTCTGCTGCGGCGACCCGGAGAGCTTTGTCACGGGAACGCCGTGGAGCACGGCCAGGGCAAACAGATGAAGCTCGTCAGGGCTCAGCTGTGCAAGCCCCTCACCTACGGCAGTCAGCATGGGTTTCGTGTGATCGTTCATGGTCATGGGGCCTTTTTCAGGCAGCGCGGAATCTCCTTCGCGTACGTCACCGCACAGCAAGGCTCCAGGCATTCAAGCCGTAGAGCCCGAGCAGAACAAGTGCCAGGAGCACGCGCAGCCCGTAGCTCTGCCCGAAGAAGAGGGGATAGCGCGACCCCGGCGTCATCAGCATGAACGTGGTCACCATGGTGGCCACAACCGCCAGACCTGCGCCGATCGACGGCGCGAGATGCAGCCAGACCGCCAGGGGCGAGGCGAGAAGGCTTGTTTCGGTGGCGCGCATGGCGATGAGAAGGGCCAGCGCCGGCAGGTGCATGAGGACGAACGCCACTGCCGTTGTGCGCCGCCGCGCGCCCACCGCGAGCGCCTGCCATGCGGCATACACCAGCATGGGCACGAGCACCGCAATCGCCAGCCGTGCCCCGAGCAGCAGGCTCCCCTGCGCGCGCAGGTCGAGCCACGCCGGATCGGTGAGCGGCGGGGTGGGAACGCCTCCCCGAGATGCCACAAGCGCCGCGGTGGCCTGAAAGGCCTGGGCCTCGTACCATCCGAACAGCCCCAGCGGGATGCACGCGATCACCAGCATGAGGAAGGCGCCCACTTTGGGAGGCAGGCCTCCTACGCGACCGAGCTGGAGCGCCACGGTAACCGGAACGCGAATCTCCTCGTTGGCACTCGTGACGAGGATGTGCGCGTGGGCCTGAATGTCTTCGTGAAGAAGAGAGGTGTCGATCCAGACCTGGATCTCCTGCCCGTCGCCCTCGAAGTGCTGCGGGCTCACCTGAAGCCAGGGAACACTCGAGTGAACATGACCCGAGATGGTGCCTCCGCCCTCATTGAGAACCTTCAGGTGCTCAAATCCGATTGCGCCCTGGCTGAGGCTCGTGAGATCGAGCCGCTGCGGATGCACGGCGAGGCGAGGGGGCGTCGCGCGCTCATTCGCGCCGCGTCCGCTGAGAGCGTCGAGCACCTCCTCGATGGAGGCGTATGCATATTCAGCGAACGGCTCAAGACACTTCTCGACGATGCCGCTGAACGATGCGGAGACGTCACCCCGCAACGACGAGAGCGACTTTCGCGCCTCGTGCCGAGCGTCGACACCCGTGAGAAGGAAGTAGCACAGCGCACCCAGCGACCAGATGTCAGCCTGCCTCGTAGCTTTGGCGTTGGCCAGCATCTCGCTGTCGTACCATCGGGGCAGGCAGTCGGCCGGGAGCGAGGCGCGATGCGCGGGTGGATAGATGCGGGCGATGCCGTAGTCGGTCAGGCGGATGTTCCCGCGTTCGTCGATGACGAAGGCCTCTCTGTCGAAGCCCCCCAGAACCATGCGCGGCTCCTGCGCGTGAAGGAAGCGAATGGCCTCGGCCACCGCGCGGGCCCAGGTGCGCACGACCTCTTCGCTCAGCGTGCCATCTCGATGAAGACGCTCCTCCTCGAGGGTTCGTCCGCCGATCTGCTCGGTCACGGTCCAGGCGCTGCCCTTCTCCGCGAAGAACTCCTCGACCCGAGGGAGGAGATCGAGGGTGATGGACGCTTCGCGGTCACCCTCGGCGTAGAAGTGGTTGAGGAACTCCTTCTTGAGATCGTCTTCGCTGGGAATGGAGAACTGCTTGAGAACCCACTGGCGGTTGTAGACCGAATCGCGAACGACGTAGACGTTGCGATGATCGCGGGTCTCCACAACCTTGAGCACGGTATACTTCCCCGCCAGGGGAGCGCCCACCTCGACGACTTCCACGATCACCCTCCCACGTCAGCGATTCTTCTGCGCACAGAGCAGCGCACCACGAACGTCTAGCGCGCCTCGCCCGAAGCACGACCGGCAAGCTCGCCCACCGCCTCGAGGATCTCGTCGGCGGTCAGCGTGTGCGTTGATTGCTTGGCCCGCGCGATGACGTGCTTGACCACCTCGGGCCGAGGCTCGATGCCGTGATGCTCGAGCCAGGCTGCGGCATTCGACTCTCCGGACATGGGGCCCACATCGATGATCTGGGTCAGCCCGAAGAGACCCGCAGGAACACTGGAGTAGACGCGATCAGCCAGCCAGTGATCGCCCTTCCTGCGCGCCTTGATGATAGCGGCCGCGTGAACGCCGGTCGCCGTGCGAAAAGCATCGGCGCCCACGATGGGGTAGTTCACCGCGATGGTGACACCGAGCGCGCTGGCGGCAAGATCGCAATATCGCTTGAGCGCAGACAGATCTGCGTCGATGGCGCCGAGCAGCAGCAGGTTCGCGAGCAGCAGATCGACGGGTACGCAGCCCGCACCACGACCAAGCCCGAGCGCGGTGCCGTGAAGCATCTCGACCCCGTTTTGATGCGCTTCGAGGGCGTTGGCCAGCGCGAGATCGCGATCGTTGCGCCCGAACCACCCGAGGCGAGCAGCAGAGCCGAGCTCGTCGAGGACGCCGCGCGTGAAGACAACCAGATGACGCACGCCAGAAGGAGAGGCGCATCCGCCGCGATCTCCCAGGCAGATGTGCTTCGCCCCTTCGTGGGCCGAAACGCCCAGAAGGCGACGCAAGGTCTCCGGGCGAGCACACGAGGCATCGTGCAACGTCACCCTCGGCTCAAACCCCAGGCGGGCGGCGGCTCGAAGCGCCAGCGTGAGCTGGTGCGCGACCGTCTCGAGGGAGAGCCCCATCTCGAGGCGCTCCGCTTCACCGACCGGTACCCGCAGGTTCAGGCGAAGCCGTCGTCCCACCCGCTGGGCCAGCGCGTCTGCCGCCTGCACGGCGGCCTCATCGGCGTTCACCGTGAGCGCGGGAGCAAGTGGAAGCCGCTCTTCGTCGATGGCCCGCGCCAGCTGCTCGAGGTGTTCGGCCGTGTCCGGCGAGAATGCGCCGAGGTTGGCTTCGCGCATGTGAAGCGCTGCGGCGGAGCGCAGCATCTCGAGCTGCGTGGCGAGGGCGGGTTGTGTCGCCGACTGGGCGTTCACCGCCTCCCACAGCGTCTCGTCGACCACCGAGACGCGCCGTCGAGACGGCTCTGCCGCGGGTGTGTCGTTCCAGTCGTAGATCAGGTCTCGCTCGTGGAGCTCGCTCACGCCGTGACCTCCACTCTCGCTGCACCCTGCGTCGCGGTCGCATGGATATCGCCATCCACCCCTGGCCACCCCGGTGGAATCGGCACCTTCACCGCTTCCGACACAGCAGCCATGTACGCGGGCAGGTGCTCGAGGTCGCCGTGATGGACGCCGACAATGCGGGCATTGAGAAGCAGCACGTCCATCGGGGTGTTGCCCACCCGCTCGCCCACACCCACGGCCGTGCCATGGATGCGATCGGCTCCCGCCTCGATGGCGGCAAGGGCATTCGCAATGGCAAGCCCGCGATCGCGGTGGCCGTGCCAGTCGATCTTCACGTCTTCACCCGTAGCGCGCACCACCTCGCGGATGAAGCGCACGAGCGCGCGAACGCCCGCCGGGGTTGCGTGGCCGACGGTGTCAGACAGGCACACCCGCCGCGCCCCGGCCTCGATGGCCGCGGTGTAGAGGCGTCTCAACGTCTCAGGCTGGGCGCGGGTTGTGTCTTCGGTCACGTACATGCACGAGATGCCGTTGCGCACCGCGTACGAGACGGCTTCATCGGTGTGGTGGAGAAGCTTCTCGATGGGCCAGCTCTCCGCATACAGGCGAATGGGGCTCGACCCCAGGAAGACGTCGGCCTCGACGTCCATTCCCACCGCCTGTGAGACCTCGACGATGGGCTGGATGTCGACGATGAGCGTGCGAGCCGCGCACGAGGGCTTGATTCGAAGGCGCTGGTCACGCACCTCGCGGCAGATGCGCAGCACGTGCTCGCGCGCCCGAGGCCCCGCCCCGGGCAGGCCCACGTCGGCACCGTGGATGCCGAGCGCCTCCATCAGGTGGAGGATCTTGAGCTTGTCATCGATCTCCGGATCGACCACCGACGGCGACTGGAGACCGTCGCGCAACGTCTCGTCCTGGAACTCGACCGTTCGACCCGCGAAGCGCTCTTCGTCGCGGTTCCAGTCGTAGGCCACCTCGGCCGTCTGTCGCGTACCTGCCGTCGATGCTGTCTCCATGAGGGCCGGCTTCGATCTGGGAGGGGAGCATTCCTCCCCTCCCCTAGCGCGACACAACCTCGGCCACGCCTGTCATCGAGCACCATGACCTTGAACGGTGCTCAATATCGCCTGGCCGTGCACCCCCCGCCCAGAGGCAGAGCGGCGCTCCGATGACCGCGCGTGGGTCAGCGTCAGGCCGAGACCTCGAAGCGCTGGCCCGGGTAGGCGTGCATCTTCTCGGCCAGGGCTACCGCCGCCTGGGGATCGACGACCCCCGCCCCCTGCAGATGGCGATCGACGCCCTCGAGGGGACGTGCGGTGCGCATCAGGATGTCCTTGACCTGCTGCGGCGTGAGGGCGGGATTTGCCTCGATCATGTCCGCGCAGATGCCCGCCACGATGGGGGCCGCCATGGACGTGCCATCCATCGCCAGATAGGCCGAGCTGCTGCCACGC
This sequence comes from Pseudomonadota bacterium, assembly GCA_010028905.1. Taxonomy (NCBI): domain Bacteria; kingdom Pseudomonadati; phylum Pseudomonadota; species Pseudomonadota bacterium. The sequence continues at coordinate 19,306 of RGZZ01000035.1, forward strand.
GGCACCGCGGTCTCGTGCGGCTGCATGAGCGACGCAATGGCCTCTCGCATCTCTGCCGCGGGCCGGGTCAGCACCTCGCGCGGCAGCATCCCCTCGAGCACGAGTTGCCGCGCCAGCATGCGAAGCTCAGACGCGCTCGCCTCATCGAGCAGCGCCGCCTGCTCGGCCTCTTCGCGATTCTCCTGCTCGATCTGGCTCCCCGGCACGTTCAGGCTCATGATGTTCGCCCCCGGCGCCACGACGTCCGGCTTGTGACGCCCCTCCGGCGTGGGTCCCTGGCTGGAGAAGGGCGCCACATCGTCGTCGGCGCGCTGCCGCGTGCCCTTCGGATCGAGCGCGCCAACAGTGATGACATTCGGATTCGTCGCGGGCGTCCCGTCAATGCTTCCCGCACCGCGCTCTCCATCGTTGCCGGCCGCCACGACGACGACGATGCCGGCGGCCACGGCGGCGTTCACGGCATCTTCCAACGGATCAAGCGCTTCGCTGCGCGCCCCGAAGACACCATATCCATCGCTGAGCCCCGCCAGAGGGATGCCGAGCGAGAGATTGGCCACACGGATGTTGTAGCGCGCCTTGTTGTCGACCATCCAGCGCAGCCCCGCGGCGACGTCGTGCAGAGCCTGCCCCACGTCTTCGCCCTCGAGGCCGCCCCCCAGCACGCGAATGCCGATGAGGTTGGCCTCCGGAGCCGCGCCCGCAAAGCGACCGCCCGACGCCTTGCCGTCGCCGGCCGCGTCGCCCGCCACATGGGTGCCGTGGCCCACCGCATCGACAGGCCGACGACCGCCATCAACCATATCGGTGAAAGCCACGAGTCGGTCACCGAGATCGGGGTGCGGTGCGATGCCCGTATCGAGAATGGCGATCCCAACCCCCTTCCCGTGATAGGGCAGGGAGTACTGGAGCGCCTCCATGGGGCCCACACTCCTCTCTACACCCGCCGCGGGATCCGCGCTGGGACGTGCCTGAGACGCAGGAAGCGCGGACACCTGGCGCTGCTCCTTCGACGAGACAGAGGCAGGTCGCAGGGATGTCTGCGGAAGGCGGAGGGTGACATTCATGGTGGGGACGCTCCTGCTCGTGGGATGTCCGGCGCCCTGCACTCCCGCTCGAGATGCGCGTGGGCGACGCTGCCGGCCGCAACCGACGCCCCGACAATAGCAGGCGGGTCGATCGCGGATGTTAACGAGGTGTGAACGCTTCGAGACCTTGTGACCGTGAAACCCGCGAGACGCGGCGTCTTCTGCGACCCGCAACCGCCTGCTGAACCTGATGCATCGACCTGCTGCACATCGGTGATCCGGGATGCACCAATGGAAAGGGCACTCCGGCGTGACGAGAATGAGACACACCTTTCAGGCAATTT
>RGZZ01000036.1 GCA_010028905.1 Pseudomonadota bacterium
CGGCGCGCGCCAGACCTCGGGCGCCAGCCTCACCCGCCGCGGTTGCGCGACGGGTGCGCCTGCCAGAGCGAGATGCTCTCTCACTGTCGCGTGGCGCCATTCTCCAGCGGGCTCAGCGTCCGCCCTTGGCGTCGCCGCCAGGCGATGAGGACGGCGCGGGAGACGGCGAGGCCCCCTTGCCCGGCGCCTCGCCCACCGTCACGGTGATGGTGCGGCTGTTGTTGTCCTCACGCGATTCATCGACACGCTCGAAGGGATCGGCGACCGCGCGGATCTCGGCGGAGCCCGGCTTTTCTGCCATGACCATGGGCGAGGTCACGTCGAGGTAGAATCCGGGGCGCATCGATTCGTGCTCGCCGATGAACTGGCGACCCGCCACATCGATCTTGACCTGTCCGGCGGGGGCGGGCACCACGCCCGCGTTGCGCACCGTCACGTGCACGCGGAAGGGCTTGCCTGCGACAACCGATTCCGGTTCGGTGCGAATGCGGGTGACGACGATATCGGGTCGCCCCATGGCGGGGAAGTCGTCCTTGTTCTTTTCTTTGTCTTTGTCTTTGCCTTTGTCTTTGCCCGGCTTCTTGACCGGTTCGTCTCCGTCGTCACTGAGCCCAGGCGGCAGGTTCTTGTCGGTTCCGAGCAGGTTGACCCGCACCGTGTTGGAGACCACCTCATCCTCGACCTGCTGCTCGTCGGCGGTGCGCACCCAGGCGCGGGCGCGGATGCGGTAGTAGCGCACGGTGTGGCTGAACGCGGTGCCGTTCTCGAACCCCTTCGAGTGTGAGCGCACGACGTAGCGAGAGTAGTTCTCCTTGTCACGGAACTGGGGGTCGGCGTCCTCTTCGATGACGAACTCTGACACGGCCTGCACCGCGCCCGACTCCATCCAGGTTAGGGTGTAGGAATCTCCCGGCTCGACCTTCGTCTTGTTCACCGAGAGCCGGATGCCGCTGCCCTGGGCCGCGGCCGGACGGGGAGGGGGAATCGGCATCAGCACGGCTGCGCAGGCGAGGGCCAGGAAGAGTCGGGAGACAGCACGGGAGATCCGCACGACAGGTGTTCCTCCAGATGACAGTGACGATGGGGCCTTGCGGGGTTCGTCGCCCCCGCGGCCATCCCTCTTCCTGCAGCGGCACGTGCCACGGTGCGGAGGAGTTCGCGCCCGCGACAGGGTACCATGGGCCGATGGCTCGGCGCAAGATTCTCATCTCAGGATACTATGGCTATGGCAACGCGGGAGACGAGGCCATTCTGGGGGCCATCCTCCAGGCCGTGACCCGTGAGGTCCCCGACGCTGACTTCTGCGTGCTGAGCGGAAACCCCGAGCGGACACGACGCGATTTCGGGGTTCGGGCGATTCCGGGCAAGAACCCGCTGGCCATCTTGAAAGAGCTCTGGTCATCGCACCTGCTGCTGAGCGGCGGGGGTGGCCTCATTCAAGACAGCACCGGAGTGCAGACCGTCATCTACTATCTCGGGGTGGTGTCGATGGCACGCAAGCTGCGACGCCCCGTGATGTTCTACGCACAGGGCATCGGACCGGTCCGCACGGCCAAGGGGCGCGATCTCACGCGGCGCATCGCCAGCCGCGTCCAGCTCATCACCGTGCGCGACGAAGAGTCGCGCGCGCTCCTCGATGAGATCGGGGTCAAGGGGCCTCGGGTCGTCATCACCGCCGATCCCGTCATTGCGCTCGAACCCGCGACGCCTGCTCGTGTGAACGAGATCCTGGCGGCCGAGGAGATCGCCGATCCGTCGCGCACCGTGGGGCTCTCCCTGCGCCCCTGGTCTGACGAGGCCCGAACCCGCGAGGCCTTTGTGGCGCTGGGCAAGGATCTGGTGTCACAGGGGTACGCGGTGCTCGTGATGCCCTTTCAAGACTCCCAGGACCGTGAGGTCTGCACCGAGGTGGCGCGAGGCATCGGCAGCGGCGCGGTTGTGCCGCGGCGGGAGTACGGGCCCACCGAGCTCATGGGGGTGGTGGGCCGGCTCCACTCCGTGATCGGCATGCGCCTCCACGCCCTCATCTTCGGGGGCGCGCAGCTCGTTCCCGTGGCCGGCGTGGCCTACGATCCGAAGGTGTCGAGCTTTCTCAGGCGTGTCGAGGCGCCGGTGATCTCGCTCGAAGATGTGTCGGCGGAGCGCCTGATCGAGGTGTCCCGCGCCCTGGTCTCCACGGCTGATGCCCATCGTGAGCGGCTGCGCCGCCTGGTTCCCCCGCTCGTCGACCAGTCGCGTGAGACCGCCCGCCTGCTTGCCGGCCTCCTGGGCGTTGGTGGCGCTTCTCGACAGGGAAACAATTCTTGAGCGGGTCACGTCACAGTCCGGTCGCTGGGGCAGTGGCGCGTTGCTCGAGGCGCCCCCGCCCTTCCGGGTGCTGCAGCGTCTTGTTCGTGAGATCTGCGCGAGGCGCGCCGCGCGCTTCGCTTCGATGGAGGGAGAATCGATGAAGAGAGCCCTGGTTCGTTGTCTGGCCCTGACCGCCGTGCTGGGCGTGATGCTGTGTGGCACGGTTCGTTTCGCGCACGCCAGAGCAGCGCAGGCCGCAGCTGTGAACGCGACCTACGACGGGGTGTCGATGCTCTCGCGCATCTCGCTTCTCGTGCGCAACGAGTTTCGCGAGGAGGTCTCCCAGTCCAGGCTCATGACCGGAGCTGCAACGGGCATGCGCGACTACCTCAAGAAACGTGGGTATCTGCGGGCGCGCCGCGCCATCGACACGAAGGTCGAGGACCTCGTTCATCTGCGCCAGGCGTGGCAGACGGTCTTGAAGGAGGCGCCGGGCATCGATCAGCATCAGCTTGCCTACGCCGCCATCCGTGGGATGCTCGACACCCTCGATGACCCCTACACGGTCTTTCTCGACCCCGAGGAGTACAAGGGCCTCATGGGTCAGCTCAACGGCGGGAACTTCGGAGGGCTCGGCATCTACGTCGAGTCTGACGAGAAGAACGGGAAGGCCCTCACCATCGTCGAGCCCATGGAGGGCACCCCCGCCACCCTGGCGGGTCTCAAGGCGCGCGACGTCATCACCGAGATCGACGGCAAGGGCACGAGCGGCATGGCGCTCGAGGAAGCCACGCGTCTTCTGCGCGGCCCCATCGGTTCGTCGGTCACCCTCACCATCAAGCGCGGGGGGGTTGAGCAGCCGTTCAAGGTCTCTCTCACCCGCGCCCAGATCCACGTGAAGACCCTGTCGTTCAAGGTGCTTCCCAGCGGTGTGGGCTACGTGAAGCTGCGGGTCTTCGGCGACAATGCCAACGACGAGATGGAGGAGGCGTTCCGCGCGTTCGACAAAGCCGGGGTGAAGGGCTACATCCTCGATCTGCGAAACAACGGCGGCGGCTACATCACGGCCGCGCTCGACGTGTCGAGCCACTTCCTCCCCACCGGAAGTCGCGTGGTATCGGTTGCCGAGCGGGGTGCTCCCGAGATCGTCTACAACTCGCGGCCCAATCTGCGCCCCCTGCTTCCCGTGGTCATCCTGGTGAACAAGTACAGCGCCAGCGCCTCCGAGATCACGGCGGGGGCGGTGAAGGATCTCAAGGCGGGTCAGCTCATGGGCGAGAAGACCTTTGGAAAGGGGAGCGTCCAGAAGATCTTTCCCCTGCCGGATGGTTCGGCGGTGAAGATCACCACTGCCCACTACCACACGCCTTCGGGTCAGGACATCCACAAGAAGGGGATTGCCCCAGACATCACCGTTCCGCAGAGCGTGAAGGAGGTGGCTGCCGATCAGGACGCCACGCTGCAGGCCGCTGTCAAGCTGCTGACCATGGCCCCGAAGAGCCCGAGCGCGGGCACTGACAGCACGTCGCTATCGGCTGCGCACAAGGACGCCGTTCGGGTGGTCAGCTCGCAGCAGGAGTTCGACTACATCGATGGCCTGCGCGCGACAGACGGGGGGGGCTGGCGCATCGTGAACCAGACGCTGGTCAACGATGACGGTCGGTACTTCGACGTGGTCGATCTTCGTTCGGTGAAATCGGGAGAGAAGCGAACCGTCTGGTTCCAGCTCGACTACTTCCAGAAGTAGCCAGGCACGGGCAGGAAGGGAACACCCCCCTGCTCGGCGCAGGTATGTTCGGCGCACACGCACCGTGAGCGCGCCACGAGAGAGAAGGTAGGAGCCCCATCCATGCGAGACAGTCACAAGATCGGAAACCGCCTGCTGCTGGCCATGCTCACCGTCGCCGTCATGCTGCTCGGCGCCACGGTGCTCGCGCCGTATTCGCTGGCGCATCCGGCACTCGAGGTGGCCCAGGGCAATGGCGCCAACTTCAAGTACATCCAGCGGGCCCTCTACCTGCTCAAGGACCAGTACGTCGAGAAGCCGGACTTCAACGCCCTGCTCAAGTCCGCGGGACAGGGCGTGAAGGTCTACCTCAAGGAGCAGAAGCTCTCGTTCCCGGCACTCGACAAGTTTCCCACGAGCCCGTCGGCCGACGCCAACCTCGAGACGCTCGTCGGCTACATGCAGAAGATCTCAGCAGACAACAAGGGCAAGGTGAACGAGCAGAAGCTGCTCTACTATGCGCTGAAGGGGCTTATGTTCGGGCTCAAGGATCCCTACTCGGTGGCGCTCGAGCCGAAGGAGTTCAAGCATCTCAAGGAGTCGATGAGCGGCGGCAACTTCGGTGGGGTGGGCATCTACATCGAGCTTGACCGCCATCACAAGAACCAGCTCATGGTGGTCGAGCCCATCGACGATACGCCGGCCGCCAAGGCGGGTCTTCGCCCGGGAGACTGGATCCTCAACATCAACAAGGTCTCCACCAAGGGCATCGACCTCGAGGTGGCGGCCAATCGCATTCGTGGTCCGGTGGGCACGCCCGTGGTGCTCGAGATCCAGCCCAAGGGGAAGGGGCCGACCCACAACGTCACCATGACCCGCAGCCTCATCCACGTGAAGAGCGCCACGGGTAAGATGCTCCCCAACCAGATCGGCTACATCCGCCTGCGCTTCTTCGGCGAAGATACCGGAGAAGAGGTCGAGCAGGCCCTCACCGCCCTCGAGGGCAAGGGCATGAAGGGCCTCATCCTCGACGTTCGCAACAACGGCGGCGGCTACATCAACGCCGCGCAGCAGACCTGCAGCCAGTTCCTGCCGCGGGGACAGGTGGTGGTGTCGGTGGTGGGCCGCAAGCGCGACACCGAGACCAACCGCTCGAGCGGGAGCAACCACAAGAACGTGCCCATGGTGGTGCTCATCAACGGGTTCTCGGCGAGCGCCTCTGAGATCACGGCGGGCGCGCTGCAAGACACCCACGTGGCCACGCTCATCGGCACCAAGTCGTTTGGCAAGGGCACGGTGCAGACGCTTCAAGATCTGCCGGATGGCGGTTCGCTGAAGTTCACCATCGCCCACTACCTCACGCCCGCGGGGCGCAACATCAACAAGAAGGGCATCAAGCCCGACATCGAGGTGAAGATGGACGCCGCCAAGGTGGGGCAGGCCACGGGCGACACGCAGCTGCAGGCGGCCGAGAAGTTCCTGAAGGGCAAGACGGCCGGTCACTGACATGGCTGACGCGCCAGAACGTCTCACGGGCGGCCTGGGGCCGCCCGCTTTCTTGTCGGGAGAAGCCACAGATGAGGTCGTTGCGCGGCGCATCGAAGAGAAGCTTGCGCTGCTGGCCCCGCATCCGGGGGTCTACCTGATGAAAGACGCCCAGGGACGGGTGATCTACGTCGGCAAGGCCACCAGTTTGCGTGCCCGCGTCCGGTCGTACTTCCAGTCGTCGCGCGACATGCACGTGCGCACCCGCACCATGGTCTCGAAGGTGGCCGATTTCGACACCATCAGCACCGACTCTGAGATGGAAGCGCTCATGCTCGAGTCGAACCTCATCAAGAAGCATCGGCCGGTCTTCAATGTGAAGATGCGCGACGACAAGCGCTACCCCATGCTCGAGGTGACCCTGGGCGAGACCTGGCCGCGTCTGCGCCTGGTGCGGCGGCCGAGCGGACGGCGCAGCCGCTTCTTCGGGCCGTACTCGAATGCGCAGGCGCTGCGCAAGACCATGAAGGTGCTGGCCCGCGCTTTTCGCGTGCGCACCTGCTCGTTGCCCCTTGAGAAGCCCCTTGATCGCCCGTGCCTCGACTACCACATCCAGCAGTGCACCGCGCCGTGCACCCGCTTCATCGGTGAAGATGAGTATCGCGCCAGCGTGCTTGCGGCGTGCCAGTTCCTCGAGGGGCACGTCGACGCGCTGCTGCGCTCGCTGCGCCGACAGATGGAGGTGGCCTCAGAGGCGCTCGAGTTCGAGCGCTGCATTCGGTTGCGCAACATCATTCTCGCGGTCGAGCAGGTCACCGAGCGTCAGAAGGTCATCTCTGAGGGCACCGACGATCTCGACGTGCTCGGCCTGGTGCAACGCGATGGGGTAGCCTGCGTGACCGTGCTGCAGGTGCGCGAAGGCAAGCTGGTCGACGAGCAGCACTTCGTGCTCGAGGCCCAGCTCGGGGTGGCCGACGACGCCCTGGCCCCGCGGCTCGACGAGGGTGACGACGACTCCTCGGCCTCGCTCGCGGGGGCAGAAGGCGAGAGCGAGGGCAAGGGGCGCTCGACGGTGCGCTCGTTTCTCACCCAGTACTACGGCGAGGGGCGGTTCATTCCGCCGGACGTGCTCGTGCCCGAGCCCATCGAAGACGCCGAGCTGCTCGAGCAGTGGCTCACCGATCTGCGAACGCGCATGTCGAAGGCCGATCGCGCCATGGCCGAGCGCGCTGAGCGGGCGCTGCTCGTCGAGGCCGAGCCTCGTCGACGGGCAGGGGAGCGGCGCACCCGCGTGCGCCTGCACGTGCCTCGGCGTGGCACGCGCCGCGAGCTGCTCGAGCTGGCGGTGCGCAATGCCGAGCGTCACCTCAATGAGTGGCGTCAGTCGAGCCACACGCAGGATCAGATGGCCCAGAACGCCCTCGACGAGCTGCAACAGGCCCTCGACCTGCCGCGGCCGCCGTGGCGCATCGAGTGCTTCGACATCTCGAACATCCAGGGCAAGAACCCCGTGGCGTCGATGGTGGTGTTCGAGCGGGGGCAGTCGCGCAAGTCAGACTACCGGCGCTTCAAGATCCGCAGCGAAGACACGCCGGACGACTTCCGCATGATGGGCGAGGTGCTCACCCGTCGCTTGAGCGGTCGGGGCGACGAGCGCAAGTTTCCCCATCTCCCCGATCTGCTCATGGTCGACGGGGGCAAGGGGCAGCTGGGCGTGGCCATGCGCGTGCTCGCCGAGCAGGGCCTGCAGCACGTGCCCGTGTGCGGCCTGGCCAAGCAGGAGGAGATCATCATCCTCCCTGGTGATGGCGAGGGTCGCTTTCGCGAAGTGCGTCTCGATCTCAACGCCCCCGCGCTGCTGCTGCTGCGCCGCGTGCGCGACGAGAGCCATCGCTTCGCCATCACGTTCCACCGCGAGCTGCGCGGCAAGAAGGTGTCGCGCTCGATGCTCGATCTGGTCGATGGCATCGGCAAGAAGCGCAAGCGCGAGCTGCTCAAGCACTTCGGCTCGCTGGGGGCGCTGATGGACGCCCCCGTGGAGGCCATCGAGCGCGTGCCGGGCGTCGGCGCGCGCCTGGCCGCCGCCATCTACGAGGTGCTGCACGCGCCGCGCGTGGATAGCTGAGCGGCGGGTTGGGCGGCGGGTTGAGCGGCGGGTTGAGCGGCGGGTTGAGCGGCGTCGCTCGACCTCTGTTCGGTTGCCTCTTTCCGAACAGCGCTCGCACATATGTCTTTACGAGCCTGTTTCAGTCTGTTCGGTGAGAGACGGACCCGAACCAGCCTTACTTCGCTGCCGACGGCAAGACCTCGATGGCGGTGACGCGGTCACCGTTCATCTCGACGATGATGCCATTGTTGAAGCGCATGAAGTGGCCGTTCTCGAGGGGGGTGCCGAGCTCGCTGATGACCTGGCTGCGCGTGCTGCCGAGGGTGATGCCACCCGCCGTGTGATAGCGCGTGCCTTGTCCGCGCAGCGTGAAGTCGCGCAGGATGATGGCGGTCATGGTGTTTCGGCGATCGATGTAGAACTGGAATCCATCGTTGGTGTAGGTGTACACCACGTATCCCTTGTCGGGGACTCGCACCTCCTTGCGGGGGTGCGACCCGAAGGCCTGCTCGACGGGCTCCCATTCCCCTCCCACGTGCATCCAGCTGATGCGCTCTCCGGGGACGATGAGGTCGTCGTCCTGCGCACGGGCGGGGAGGGCAGCGACTGTCGTGAGAAGGGAGAGGATCAACAAGACGAAAAGGCCTCTGAGGTTGCGCGCGAGACGGAGATCTGCACACCAGCGTGTCTCGGGTTCTCGCATCAGTGGCGAAGGCGACGAGGAAGGGTCAAGCATGCGCGTTGGGCTCCTGTCTTGTCGTCACGACACGGTTTGATCCCAGGTTCTGGGATCACGACACGGTTTGATCCCAGGTTCTGGGATCATGACACGGTTTGATCCCAGGTTCTGGGATCATGACACGGTTTGATCCCAGGTTCTGGGATCACGACACGGTTTGATCCCAGGTTCTGGGATCACGACACGGTTTGATCCCAGGTTCTGGGATCACGACACGGTTTGATCCCAGAACCTGGGATCATCGCTCGTGCCTTCTGGATTCGACGCGCTCGCGCTTGATCCGCCCGTCTCAGAACACCAGCTTGAGGATTCTGGCCCCTCCGATGATGACCGACGTGGCGGGCAGGAAGAAGGCCTGCGACAGCACGGTTCCGGCCAGCGTGCTGGCGAGCAGGAACACCGCCATGATGTAGATGTGGCGCTCGGGGCGGTCTCCCTTCACGCACTGGTCGGTGATGAACGCCGATGTGGGGTCGACGATGACGCTCACCATGATGGTGGCCACGCCGTTCACCACCGATGACAGCAGCGTGGCGGCGCGGGCGAGCTCCTGCTCTTCGGCGCTGCCGGCGCTGAGGCAGGCCCCCGCGTAGATGGCGGCCATGAGGCCGATGGTGTAGACGCTCACCACGAAGAGGTTGCCGTACACGAAGGCGCGTGGAATCTGATTGAGGTCTGCGAGCCGTACGCCCACGAGCGACGGCGGGCGCAGGCATCGCAGCACCGCGAACCAGGCGCGGGGGGTGAGCAGGGCGCCGAACAGCCGAGGGATGGAGCCCAGACGCTCGAGGGCGCCGATGGCCGCGTTGTAGATCTCGACGAATGTGGGCAGCAGCAGGAAGGCGGCCGCGGAGCCGATGGAGGCCCCCGCAACGATCCAGCGGAACGACGGCAGCAGGCTCTCGACGGGCAGGTGCTGGCGGCGCACGTTGTCGGCCAGCGAGGCCACGAAGGGGGCGTAGATCTGGGTGGCCAGGCGCGTCGCGAGAAAGAAGAGGTTGTACACCGCCAGGGCGGTGGCCACCCGCTTCGTCACCACCGCCGACACGCGCGACGCCACCGTGGTCGACGCGAGCAGCGTCACGAAGACGTTGAGCATCACCACCGTTGACAGCGACAGCGCGTTCGAGCCCTTTCCGATGCGTGAGGCCGCATCGAGGATGAGGCAGGTCCCCGGCCAGAGCACGGCAAGCCCGAGGCAGGCCCCCACGAAGTTGCCGGCCGACAGATGCACCGCGGTGATGCGCACGTGCGCCTCTGGACGCTCGCCGTGGATGGCCTGATCGGTGATGAGGGCCGCCTTCGGGTCGACCCACACCGAGAACGCGATGGCGGCGAAGGCGTTCACCAATCCGCTCAGCAGCAGCGAGGTCTGCTGGTACTCGGTGTTGAGCGCCGAGGCCATGATGGCGCACAGAAAGCCCACCGTCCAGATGGCGGTGGCCACGGCGTTCACGATCAAGAAGTCGACCGGCACCCCGTCGAGCTTGAACAGCCGCACGCCGAGCAGGCTCGGGGGGCGAAACGATCGGAAGAGCGTGCGAATCCCGGAGGGTCGGGTGAGACGCAGCAGCACAGCCAGCATCGAGTGACGGTATTCCATCGATGCGATGCCGTTCTTGTAGAGCTGCACGAAGGTGGGCAGCAGCATCCAGGCCACGAACGCGCCGATGGCGGCGCCCACCACGATCCACTGTATCTGGGCATAGAGCGTCGAGAGGGCCGTGGGGTCGATGTCCTTCTGCTTCACCGCAAGCCCCACATAGCGCCCCAGCAGCGGCGCGTAGAACAGGTTCGCGAAGCGCGTGCACATGAAGAACAGCGACGAGATGGTGAACGCCAGGGCCACGCGTCCGGTCTGCACCGCGGCGGGTCGCGCGGCCACGTTGAGCGTGGTGAGCATCGACACCGCGCCCGAGAGCACGACGATGAAGAGGAGGCGAGGGTCGTGAAGCAGGAGCGAAAGGGTCATGGAGACTGAATTTTCTTCCATCTCCGCGGTACGATTCCTGTATGCCTTCGCAGAACGCCCGCGGCCGGCGCGTCGTGCAGACGTCCGGCCGCGGATGATGCCCCGTGGCGCGCACCGCCCTCCTCCGGCAACCGGCCTGGACGAGGGCAGGACGCGCTGCGTGATCGGCTACTTCGGTCGCGACAGGAACGACTCGACGACCGTCTTCTCACCGTACCCCGGGAAGCTGGCGGAGACCGTCTTGCCGTCGACCTTGAGCACCTCGCCCTCGCCGAAGACCTTGTGCACGACGCGGTCGCCCACGCTGTACAGGCACACCTGCGCGACGCGGTCGACGGGCATGGGCGTAGACAGGCGCTCTCGCGGCTGCACGTTCTTCACCGGCACCGATCGCACCGGTGACGATGCGCGGCTCGTGGTGCTGCGCGAGGTCGTGGCACGCGACCCTGCCGTGGAGCGCGACGTGGCTGCGCCGCGACCGGAGGTCGAACGCGTGCCCGACGCGCCGCCGGCGCCCCGTTCCCACGATGACCCTTCACGCTCCCACGACGAGCCGCTGCGGTTCCACGACGAGCCGCCACGATCCCAGCCGCTGTCTCCACCACCGTAGCGGCGCGCCGGGGGATCTTCGTACCACGCGTCATCCGACGGCTCGATCTCGATGAGATGGGGCGGGATCTCTTCGATGAAGCGCGACTTCATGCGCGGCTGCTCCTGCCCGAAGACGTCGCGCTGTCGCGCCAGGCAGAGGAACAGGTGCTTCTCGGCGCGGGTGAGGCCCACATACGCGAGACGGCGCTCTTCCTCGATCTCGTCGGGGAAGTCGAACACCCGCGCATGCGGCATGAAGCCTTCCTCCATGCCGACCAGGAAGACCACGGGGAACTCGAGGCCCTTGGCCGCGTGCAGGGTGAGCAGGCTCACCGCGCCGCCCTTCTCGTCGAGATCGTCGAGGTCGCTCGAGAGCGATACCCGGTTGAGGAATGCGGCCAGCGTGGCCGGCTCACCGGTCTGCTCGGTCTCGCGCTCGAACTGGGCCGCGGTGTTCACGAGCTCGTCGATGTTCTCGAGGCGGCTGGTCGACTCGGGCGTGCGGTCGGGTGCGATGAACGCCTTGTAGTCGACGGTGCGGATGATCTTGTCGATGATGTCGGTGACCTTCATCGTCTCGGAACGGGCCTTCAGATCCTCGAAGAGCTTGGTGAGCTCGCTCAGCGCCGCGATGGCCTTGGCGCCGATGTCGCCCGCGCGCTCGGCTTCGCGCAGGGCGTCGTACAGCTTGAGGCCTTGTCGCTCGGCGTGGGCGTCGAGCTTTGCCACCGTCACGGTGCCGAGGCTGCGCGGGGGCACATTCACGATGCGCCGCAGGCTCAGCTCGTCGTCCGGGTTGACCACCACGCGCAGGTAGGCCACCAGATCGCGGATCTCCTTGCGATCCCAGAAGCGCTGCCCACCCACTACCTGGTAGGGGATGGCCGCTCCCTTGAGCGTCTCTTCTACGGTGCGCGACTGTGCGTTGGTGCGGTACAAGACGGCGATGTCGCCGTGGGTCGCCTCGCCGTTGCGCACGAGATCGCGGATCTTGCGCACGATGAAGCACGCCTCGGCGCGGCCTTCGCTGGCTTCGTAGAGCCGCGGCGGCACGCCCTTGTCGTTGGTGGTCCACATCTTCTTCGGGCTGCGGTTGGGGTTGTTCGACACCACCGCGTTTGCCACGTCGAGCACGGCCTGGGTCGAGCGGTAGTTCTGCTCGAGCTTGACCACCTTTGCGTCCGGGAAGTCGCGCTCGAAGCGAAGGATGAGGGAGACGTCGGCCCCGCGGAAGCCGTAGATGCTCTGGTCGTCATCGCCCACCACGCAGATGTTGCGGTGCTTGCTGGCGAGCTTCTGCAGGAGGATGTACTGGGCCTGGTTCACGTCTTGATACTCGTCGACCAGGATGTAGCGGAAGCGATCGCGGTACTTCTCGAGCAGCGCCGGATGATCGGTGAGCATGCGCACCGCGCGCACCAGCAGGTCGTCGAAGTCGAGGGCGCCGTTCTCGCGGAGCACGCGCTCGTAGATCTTGTAGACCCGCGCGGCGATCTCGAGCTCTGGGGTGTTGGCCTCCTTGCGGGCGAACGTGTCGGCGTCGATGAGGCCGTTCTTGGCGTTGGAGATGATGCTGCGGGCGCGCTTGGGGGCGAGTCGCTCTTCCGGGATGGACAGCTCCTTGAGGGCTTCCTTGACGACCGTGGTGGAATCACCGGTGTCGTAGATGGAGAAGGCCGACGGCAGGCCGACGGCCTCGTGCTCGGTGCGCAGCATGCGCAGGCAGCAGCCGTGGAAGGTTCCGAGGTAGGGAAAGCGCTGCGGGCCTACCAGAGAGGCCACGCGCTCGCGCACCTCGGCTGCGGCCTTGTTGGTGAAGGTGACGACGAGGAGCTCGTTGGGCGAGGCGAGACCCTGGTCGAGGAGATGGGCGATGCGATAGGTCAGCACGCGGGTCTTTCCGCTGCCTGCGCCGGCGAATACGAGGAGGGGGCCTTCTGTGGTGGTGACCGCTTCTCGCTGTTGTGGGTTGAGGGTGTCGAGCAGACTCAAGAGATGTCCTCCGATGGGGGGGATGAAAGGCTTCGGTTGCGGGCGGCGCGCGCTTTCGGCGCCTGCCGCGGCGCTTCCTGTTCGATGTCGGGCGCGGTCGTCTCGTGCCCCGGCAGGCCCTTCCGCCAGGCCGACCCGCCTGCGACGGCGCGCGTCCCTGCGGGCAGCGCGCGACGCGCAGCGCACGACCGTCGCGCGCGCGGGGGAGGGACTCATCGACGCCAGTCCGAACCTCTACAGCGTGGCAGAAGCATGTGGCAGCAACGGGCACGGGCTCACGAAAGACGGGCGGTCATCGCTTGTGCTGCGCGAGCAGATCGAGGCCTGGCTCGAGCAGCGGCTCGGCGGGTGGTCGTGTGACGCTGACGGAGACTACCACGTGACGTGCGATTCGGCGCGCGTGTTCATCTGCCCGCGCACCTGGGTCGACGACCGCTCCATCGTGCGCATCTTCTCGATCACGAACGTCGACGTCCCTCCTTCGGCGGCGCTCACGCGCTGGCTGGCCACCGAGAGCTTCCACCTGACCTTCGGTCACTTCGCCTATGACGAGCGCGAGCGAACCGTCTGGCTCCTCCACAACCTGCTCGGTGACTACCTCGATGAAGATGAGCTGGTGACTGCGGTCGGCATGGTGGCGACCACTGCCAACGATCACGACGACCGCATCAAGGCGCGGTTCGGCGGTCGTCTCTTCACCGAGGACGGCTGAGCCCTTCGTGTCTCCCTCCATCGTCACCGGAACGGTTCTTCGTGCGCGCTACCGCATCACCCAGCTGCTGCACCAGTCCCGTCACGCCGAGATCTACCTCGTGGAAGACCAGCACCTCCGCGACCGGGTCTGGGCCGTTCGCGTCATGCCGGTGTACAGCGTCGACCCGTATGAGCGCAACCGGGTCATGGGCGACTTTCTCACCGAGGCGCAGCGTCTCTCGCAGATCGAGCACCCCTCGCTGGCGAAGGTTGTCGATTACTTCGCTGAGGGGAACAACCTCTACATCGTCCGGGAGTTCGTGCACGGAACCGATCTCGATCAGCTTCTCTCGACCCGCGTCATGCCCCTGACCGAGCGCGAGGCCATCGCTGCCGTTCTCCAGATCGTCGACGCTGTCTCGTACCTGCTCGGGCGGAAGGTGCCGGCCATCTTCTTCCGCGAGCTGACGGCCAAGAACATCATCATCTGCAAGAACGGGCAGGTGAAGCTCCTCGACCTCGGGCTGGCGCGCGCGTTCAGCTCGCAGGACAGCGAGGCCCTGATGCGCATGGGTTCTCTCGACTACGCCTCTCCCGAGCAGTTCTCGGAGAGCGGGACCTTCGATCAGCGGTCCCTGGTCTACAGCACGGGGGCCATCCTCTACCACATGCTGACCCGTCGCAACCCCGCGCTGTCCCCCTTTGCCCTCGACCCCATCGAGGAGGTCAATCCCAACATCAGCGGCGCGGTGGAAGATCTCGTGCACAGGGCAACCGAGAACGACCCGCGCGATCGCCACGCGTCCCTGGCCGAGCTGAAGAAGCATCTCCAGTCTGCTTCGCGCGCCCCGAAGGAGTCGCCGAAGACCCGCGCCTCTCGGGGATTGGCGAGAGACGGCTGGCAGGTGCGCACCCCGACTGAAGATGAGGAGGAGTCCTTCGACGGTTCGATCTGGCATTGGATACTGGTGGCGGTGCTCGTCAGCCTGATGAGCGGAGCGCTGCTCGCAATCTACTACTACTTCTTCAGGCCGTGAGCAGATGAGACTGAACCCGGGCCAATCGATCAGCAGCAGCCGCTATCGCTACTCGGTCGTCCGTCAGATCGGCGAGGGTGGCATGAGTGCCATCTACCTGTGCGATTGCAGCGCGCCGGCGGGCAGCCCGGACGCGGGGCGCTGGGTGCTCAAGGAGATGACGGTGTCCTACCGGGATCGCAAGGATCAGGAGAACGCGGTGTCGCTCTTCCTGCGCGAGGCCCAGATACTGCAGCAGCTGCGCCACAAGAACCTGCCGCGCGTGCTCGAGCAGTTCGTGCTCGACGTGAACGGCACGCTCGTCACCGGGGCCGGCGATGGGCCCCGGGACCGCGCGAACATGCGCTACTACACCGTCATGGAGTTCGTCGAGGGCGAAGACCTGGGCAAGCTGCTGCTGCGCAATCCGCAGGGCTTCCCAGAGCAGAAGGCCGTGGCCTGGGCCATCGAGATCGCCACGGTTCTCTACTACCTGCACAGCCAGAAGCCGCCCATCATCTTCCGCGATCTGAAGCCCTCGAACATCATGATCTCCCGCGGTCAGGTGAGGCTCATCGACTTCGGCATCGCCCGGCGCTTCGACGCATTCAAGAAGAAGGACACGGTGCGCATCGGCTCGCCCGGCTATGCTCCTCCGGAGCAGTACAGCGGCCAGACCGATCGCCGCTCGGACATCTACGCGCTGGGGGTCACCCTGCATCAGCTGCTCACGGGGCGCGACCCGTCTGAGACCCAGACGCCCTTCAAGCTTCCCATGGTGCGCTCTCTGGCGCCCGCCGTGTCGCCGGCGACCGAAGCCATCGTGATGCGTGCCACCGAGCTCGATCCTCAGGCGCGCTTCAAGAACGCGCTCGACATGAAGCGCGCGCTGCAGGCCATCCTGGGGGTGCAGAGCCAGCCGCTCCAGACCCTGCCGCTCGGCGCGCCGGGGGCTCGTCCCGCGGGAGGTGGCGTGTCTTCTCCCGCGGCACCGGCACGCCCCGCAGGTGGCGCGCAGTCTGTTCCCCCCCGCATCGGCCCACCCGCGCTCGGAGGGAGCTCGACAGTACCGAACGCGTCGAACCCGTACGCGCCGCAGGCGTCTCCAACGCGCCAATCGGCATCGACGCCCGCGTCGCAGGCCGGTTCCGCGCAGGGGCGACAGACGGCCTCTCCGGGCGCGCAGGTCGTCGCACCCGCGGCATCGAGCGCGCCGCCTCCGCGCGGTGTGGCGTCGCCAGCACCGGCTGACGCGTCCACGGCCGCGACCTCCGCGGGAACGGTCGCGCCTGCGTCTGCGGCAGGGGGGGGCGCCACACCCTCCCCCGTGGCTTCGGGACTGGCCACGGTCACCATGCCCGCACCGACGGCTGGGAAGCCTCTCGGAAGGGGGCGTGCGTTCATGCTGGCGCTGCTGGCCACGCTGGTGGGTGCGATCTCGGTTTTCAGCCTCTCTCCCGGACTTCTCGACGCCCTGATCCGGCGACTGGAGGCGTCGTTCTCTCGCCCCTACACCGGTTCCTCATCGTCGCCGACGGCGCTCGCGTCAGCAGCTCCGGCGGCTGCTCCCACCCCATCTCTGGCGCAGCAGGCGCTCAAGAGCCTCGACGAGGGAAACCTCGAAGCCGCATTCGAGCAGAGCGAGAAGGGCCGCAAGAGCGACAGGAGCGATGCCCTGGCCCTGGTGGCCCAGAGCAATGCCCTGGTGCGCGTCCAGTCTGCAGACGGGCTGCCCACCCTGGTGGTGCAAGCGATCTACGTCGATGACGCCTACGGTCGCGAGTGGCTGCGCGGGGTGGCGCAGGCGCAGCGCGACGCCAATGCGCGCGGAGGCCTGTTCCAGTCAGACACAGACGACCCGAAGGTTGTGCATCAGTATCGCATCGCGCTGCTGGCCGATCCTGTGATCGTGGAGACGGGGCGTCCAGAGCGGCTGGTTGAATCGGCGCAGCAGCAGAAGGCCATCGCATCGCTCATCGATCTCCCGGATCGATCGCTTGCGCCGTTCGCCAACGCCTTCGCCCAGGCGCGCATGACCGCGGTCACAGGGGCGCCGGGAGCGGTCGACCGGCCAGACGCCAGCGGACCATCGCTGCGCGAGACCGAGGGGGCTTTTGTGGCTGCGATTGCCGCCCTCAAGCCGAAGCGCCTGGCCATCGTGCTGGCCAGCAGCACGCCTGCCCCCCTGGCTGCGGCGTCTCCGTCACCCGCATCGTCTGTCGAGGCGACGCCTTCCCCGACCTCGCAACCCGCTCCCGCGCCTTCGGCCGAGGCAAGGGGAGAGAGGGAGCCGACGGGGGCAGATCCGCTGTTCGAGCAGGCCGTGAGACGCGTGGTGCCTCAGACCCAGGTGTTCGCGCTGAAGCCGGATGGCAGCGGCGCCGAGGCGCTGGCGTCCTTCCACCCCGGTGTGGTCGTCTTCAGGGGGAGCGCGCGAGCGCTCGACCGCTTCGTCTCGCGCGGAAGCGCGGCGCTGAGCGGCGTGACGGTCGTCAGCGGGCCGCAGTGGCTCGGCCCGCGCTCCGACACGCCCCAGACCGTCGAGCTGGCTCGCGCGGGACGGCTGCTGGTGGTCACGCCCTACCGACCGGACAGCGACGACCTCGACGCCTGGCGGTTCTCTGCGGCCTATCGACGAACGTTCGCTGTGACAGAAGGGCCTGGGTTCGCGGCGGCCCAGGGCTATGAGATGCTCGACGGGCTGCTCCGTCGCCTCGAGCACGCGCACGGGGCGCTCACCCTCGACAGCGCGCGTCAGGCGGTCTCGGAGGCGAAGAGCCCGCCGCATACCTTTGGGGGCGCTCGGGTCGGTCAGATCGCAGGTCCAGACGCGGTCTGGTATCTGCTGTCATTCAAGAGCGGCGCGGTGAGCGTCGTGCGGGAGGTGAAACCGTGATCGCCAGGCGCATACTCGTACATTCTGCCGCCCTCATCGCCGGGGGCTCCATCGGCGTGGTGGTTGGAGGGGTGATGCATACCCAGCTGCAGCTCGACTCCATCGTCTTCGTCGCCGTCGTCGCCGCCTTCATCTTCTTATCGCAGGTCGTCGCCAACTTCCTCGTCGAGCGCAGCGCGTCGGCCGCGCCGCGCGCACCGGTCTTTCGCGAGCCCGTGATCCGGGGCACGGAGACCTGGGGCTGGCTCAAGCCGGCCAGTGGTATCGGGGCCGGCTTCCCGTTGAACAAGGAGTGCATTCGCATGGGGCGGGGCGTCGAGATGGACATCACGCTCAACAACGCATCCATCTCGCGCCGCCATGCCCAGCTGCGTCGCCTTGCCGAGGGCGGGCTTCTCGAAGACCTGGGGAGCCGCAACGGCATCTTCGTGAACGGGGTTCGCGTGAAGGAGCAGACCCTCAGCGACGGCGACCACGTCACTGTCGGTGAGATGAAGTTCGTGTTCGTGCGCATGGGCGCCGCGAGCCGCGCCGCGTTCGCAGGCGTCGATGAGGCTCCTCGCGAAGAAGCGCCGCGCGATCTCCGCGCCACCGCCGAGATCCGGGATGTCTCACGGCCGCCACGAAAGGGCGAGGAGCCTCGCGCGGAGGAGAAGGCCGCGACCGAGCACGATGTCCGGCCGTTCGACGAGACCTGCGAGTACGATCACGATGAGGAAGAGGAGAACGACGACTAGCCACGCGGCCGCGCGAGACCGCGCCTCGTGGGGGGCTCGCGGCGCGGGCGCCGGACGGCCGTCTCCCGATGGAACAGCGAGGTTTGCACGGTGGAAGCCCTGAAGCAGCAGATCGATGATCTGCGGTCTGAGATCAGACGTCACGACTATCTCTACTACGTCCTTGCCCGACCCGAGATCGCCGATGTGGAGTACGATCGGCTCATGCGCGCGCTGCAGGCGCTCGAGGCCAGCGCCCCCGATCTGGTGACGCCGGACTCGCCCACGCAACGGGTGGGCGGTGAGCCGGTCGAGGGCTTCCGGGTGGTCGAGCACACCGTTCCCATGCTCAGCCTCGCGAACGCATTCGATGCCGACGAGCTGCGCGCGTTCGATGATCGGGTTCGGCGCAAGCTCGTGGTCGATTCGGTCGATTATGTGTGCGAGCTGAAGTTCGACGGTCTCGCGGTGAGCCTGGCCTATGAGCGCGGTGGCTTCGTCCAGGGAGCCACGCGAGGAGACGGCGAGCGAGGGGAAGACGTCACGCACAACCTGCGCACCGTGCGGAGCCTGCCCTTGCGCCTGCGTGCCGACGCGGGCGAGGTGCTGGCCGCGCGCGGCTGGGGACCTGCGCCCGAGCGCCTTCAGGTGAGGGGCGAGGTGCTCTACACCCGCAAGGCCTTCGAGCAGATGAACGAGTCGCAGGCCGCTGCCGGACGCCCGCGCTTCGCCAACCCCCGCAACGCTGCGGCGGGAACGTTGCGCCAGCTCGATCCGCGCGTCACCGCCCGCCGTCGTCTCGACGTCTTTGTCTACGGCCTCGACTCTGAGGTTGCGGGGATCTCGTGTCACGCAGAGGCAATGGCGCTGCTGCGCGAGCTCGGCTTCCCGGTCGATACCCATCTCACGCGATGTCGCGGCATCGAATCGGTGATAACCTTCTGCGCGCAATGGCACGAGCAGCGTGCCGACCTGCCCTTCGAGATCGATGGCATCGTGGTGAAGGTCGATTCGTATGCGCAGCAGCGTGAGCTGGGCGCAGTCTCTCGCTCTCCGCGGTGGGCCATCGCCTACAAGCTGCCGGCAACCGAGGTCACCACCCAGGTCGAGGACATCATCGTGTCGGTCGGGCGCACCGGCGCGCTGACACCGGTCGCGGTGCTCTCACCGCGGGAGATCGACGGGTCGGTGGTGAGCCGCGCCACGCTTCACAACGAGGACGAGATCCGTCGCAAGGACATCCGCATCGGCGACATCGTCGTGGTGCACAAGGCGGGGGCGGTCATCCCCGAAGTGGTGATGGTTGTGGAGGGGCGTCGCACCGGCGAGGAGCGTCCGTTCGTCATGCCCGACGCATGTCCGGTGTGCGGCGGGCAGATCGATCGCCCTCCGGAAGAGGCTGTGGCGCGCTGCCTCAATGTCGACTGCCCGGCGCAGCTTCGCGAGACCGTTCGTCATTTCGCCTCGCGCCGCGCCATGGACATCGAGGGCTTCGGAGATGTGCTGGTCGACCAGCTGGTGGAGCGACGGCTGGTGCGCGACGTGGCCGACATCTATGCCCTCGACGCGGCGGGGCTGCTCGGGCTCGAGCGTGTGGGCACCGTGCTGGCCGAGAAGATCCTGCGCAACATCGACGCTTCGAAGGCGCAGCCGCTGCATCGCTTCATCTTCGCCCTGGGCATCCGCCACGTGGGTGAGCACGTTGCGGAGGTGCTCGCCGAGCACTTCGGAGGCATCGACGCACTCATCGATGCCTCTGAGGAGGCGTTGTGCACGGTGCACGAGATCGGCCCGGAGATCGCGCGCAGCGTCTCTCGCTTCTTCACCGAGCCGAGGAACCGCGCGCTGGTCGATCGCCTGCGCGCGGCGGGCGTCGAAGGCGCTCGAGAGGGGCTACGTCAGGCTGCGGCGGGTGCGGAGAAGCCCTTTGTCGGAAAGACGTTCGTGTTCACGGGTGCTCTGCAGCGATGGGTTCGTGACGATGCCGAGGCGTTGGTCAAGCGCCTGGGGGGGCGTGCCGCGGGAAGCGTGTCGTCGAAGACCACCTGCGTGGTGGCGGGCGAGAGTGCCGGTTCGAAGCTCGAGAAGGCCCGCAGCCTCGGTGTTGCGGTGATCTCCGAAGCGGAGTTCGACGAGATGGTGGCGCCTTTCAGGAGCTGAGGGGAACCGCGGCCGCTTCCGCCACGAGCAGGGGAGCGAAGTCGTTGAAGTCGCACGACACGACCTCGTAGCGCACCCCATTCTGATCGCCGCGGAAGACCCGATGGCGATGGCTCAGGTGCATGTGGCCATAGACGCAGTGCGTCGCGCCCTCGCTCTCGAGGAGGCGGGTGAACTCGGTGTCGCGCCGATCGGCGAGCAGGGGCGGGTAGTGGAGCATGCAGATGACGGCGTCAAGCGATGCCCCGCCCTTGCGAAGCTTCGCAAG